>JAHELX010000737.1 GCA_024643945.1 Anaerolineales bacterium | reverse complement strand
CGTCCTTCGCCGCAGACGGCGTCAATGGCCGCAATCAGATTTGCCTGGTCGCCAGCGGTGAAGGGACGTATCACCCCTCTCATTCCAAATCTTCCGCTGGCCCAAACCATTTGTCTATCAGCAGTGCCAGCCGTGGTTGTCCCAGATGATAGGTATCGGCCGTAGCTTGAACGGCTTGGACGACGAAGTGCAAATCGTCAACGTTTAGACCTCTGAACCGGTCGTAGATGCGGAACTCACCCCGCTTCATATCGCGGAACATGTGCCCCAGGCCATACAAATCGTCGTATGCCAGGGCTAAAGTATACATTTCAGCCGCCACTTTCAAGGTAGCGTGGGCCTGCTCTGGGTCGCTCTCCTTCAGGCTGAAATAGCGATTGAAGGCTATGTGCCCCTGTAGCACGTGCATCTTGCCCAATTGCACCCAATGCCAGGGTTGATCCGGCTCACCGGATGGCGGACCAGCTTCTTCGGTGATGCGATATTCATCGCTGACCATAGCCTTCACTTCTTTCCTGACAGCCTCAACGCCATCGAGGTCACCAACGTAGTACCTCAGCCAGGCCAGGTTGACCAGCGCATCCACGGCGCGATGAGGTTGCTGAGACTTGGCAACCCCAACAGCATCGCGCAGGGCCTGTTCGCCAAGTTGCGCCAACTTCTCACGATCCGGGTCGCCAGGCTGGGGTGTGTAGCTCGGCCACAGGCGCACCCAATCCCGGTACGCACAACCTAATTCGATCAACGCATCCACCAGGCGCGCAGGCTCAGAGACCTGAGGTTCCTCTCGCCTGACGTCCGGCCACTGCTGGTAGGGGCCGAAAATGGCCACCGCCTCCCGCGCGTGCTGGAGGGCCTGGCGCAGCAGGTCGACTTGTTCTTCCGGGAAATAGACTTCTTCCGTCTCAGCCATGCGACGGCAAGCCTCGGCCAGCGCGATGCTAGACATACCGATACCCCGCATCATTTCCAGTTCGCGGAAGATAGCCAGCGCCCGCTCACAATTGATGCGTGCCCGGTGTGGCTGATCGTTGCGGGTTTGAATCTGCCCCAATGTATTGTAGCTCAAGGCAATGGGATAGCGTGCGCCTAACTCCGAGCGCAGGTCAAGCCCGTCCATGCAACGGCGGATGGCGTCGTCGAAATCACCTAGCTCGGCCAGCGCCCAGCTCAGGTTGTTGAGGGTGTTGGCGTGCTCAGCCTCATAGCCTTTGCCCAGCCGGCGCCACAGGGGCAGGGCACGCTGGTAGGCCGCTACCGCCTGGCGATGGCGGCCACGCCGTAAGAGCAGATATCCCAGACCGTTGTAGGCATTGGCCAGTTCCAGGGTGCGCTGCCACTGGTGGAACTCGTCTTCGGGCCGCGCGCTGCGTAAGACCTCAATGGCGCGCCCCAGCAGTTCCTCGCCTCGAGCAAGATCCTCTCCCAGGTAAGCCTGTGCCATGCCCTCCCATACGTCCAGGCGCGCTTCACCGATCTTGCCGGCTCGGGCGACCAGGTCTGGCCATTCTTTCCGCAGGCGGCTGGGGATTAGCACCGCCTGCTTGTATTCCTTTCTGATAATATTACGCCGTATCCAACGAACACCAGCATCTGTATCCACTTCGGCGCGAGGCAGTCCATCAATGGTCATCAGCCCTTCGTGCTCTGGAAGCTGGACGAACGCTAATAGCTCATCTCGTAACTGCATATCCAGGTCTTGATCATTAAATTCATGGGCTGCTTCTGCATAGCGGCAATAAGTTTGGAAGCCCTGCAATGGGTCATAGCGCAATAAGTAGTGGACGTCTTCGGACATCAGATAATCCAGGTATGTTTCTGCCCTCATCCGCTCTTCGATAAGCCCGGGCGAAGTGGCAGGGCGTGGCACAGAGATGATGCGTTGGTCAGGTGCGACTTCCTCACGGACGATAGGCTGCAGGGTCTCAATCTTTTGACGAGTCTCCTCCAGCTCTTGTAAATAATAGTCCAGGATAGCGCGTTGCGCCCGTTTCACGTCAGCCTCGGGCAATTGCTGGAGCACGTGGCGCTCCAGCAGCGCGTACATCTCGTCGTGCAAGAACACCCGCCTGTCTGCCGGGCGCACTTTGATAAAGGATAACCGCCGCAGCTCGCTGACCGCCCCAGACTGTCCCTGCCTGCCATTGAAAGGCAGGCCGGTCAATGCGCTGAGCACCTGACTGGCTTCCTCTTCCTCCATATCGGCCACACGTGCCAGCAGAACCGGGTCCATCCCCTTGCGGGCGAAGGCCAGGCTGCGGATGGCCTCATCAGCCGGTGAGCCGACGTGCTGGAATTGGCTGACGATGCTGGACTCCAGTTCGGCGCGAATAGCCCGTAGCTCGCCGGGAGCAATCTCCCGTGCCTGAGCCAGGGGAATTTTGAGATGATCCGGCAGTCGCTGGGCTAACGCCACCAGATCCATCATCAGCGACAGCAAGATGGGACGGCCATCGGCCAACAGATGCATCGCCGTGCGAACATCCGCTGGGATGTTTTCGATGCGCTGCGCCACGTCTTCTTCGTTGTCGGCACGGGCTGCTGTCGCCACCTCGTCGAAGTAGGCCAGTGTTTCGTCCTCGTTGAACCTGTCAAGCTCGATCACCTGCAGGCGCTCGCCCAAGTTGTCTCGCAGGTCTTTAAGCAATGATGGCCGGGGCCGCCCGGCGATGAGGAACACAGTGTTCGACACATTGGCCAAGAGACCCTCGATCAGCCAGCGACGGGCCCCCACTCCTTCTGCTCCCAACCGCAGCACCTGCTGCACGGCATCCGTCTCGTATAACAGCAACTCGGCCGTATCAAAGGCGATCACCACCCGGTAGCTTTGGGCCAACTGTTGAAACCCTTCGATGAGCGACTGCGTCATCCGGTCGCGCAATTCGGTGATCTCGCGCAGCGCGTAGCGCAGGTCAGGTTTCTTCCGCTCCAGCGTCTCTAGCTCATCCCTATACGCCTTGAAGAATTGGTCTCGAATCTCCGGTCCGATCACCGCGCCCATGGCCCGCGCCAGGCCCTCCAGCGAGTGAGTCTGGGTATGATATAGATCCACCGGCTCTTCGACCGCTAACAGGGGGCCGCCTTCGGCTTTCCAGATGCCTTCGCGGCACAGGCGCAAGATCTCGGCCAGCAAACGGGTCTTGCCGATGCCACCAGCGCCAGGGATGTAGAACACGACAGCCTCCGGGCCTCTTTCAACAGCAGCTTGAATCTGATCCAGGATCTTCTTGCGTCCAACCAGTGTCGGCGTGGAGCGAGCTGCCGGGTGATAAGCGAGTAGGTCCATCATGGTTTCTCCTCCTGGCTTTCGGGCATCCAGAACGGGCCGTGAGTCAGCTTTCCGTCGTGGTATGCCACCTCTGCCTGCCAGCGG
>JAHELX010000112.1 GCA_024643945.1 Anaerolineales bacterium | reverse complement strand
CTCCGGCTTCGATTTTGACATCAAGCTGAGAGAGGGTGCGGGGGCATTTGTGTGCGGCGAAGAGACCGCCCTCATCGCCTCTGTTGAAGGCAAGCGGGGAATGCCTCGACCCAAGCCGCCCTTCCCCGCCGTCTCCGGCCTTTGGGACAAGCCGACGGTGATCAACAACGTAGAGACACTAGCCACTCTGCCGGCCATTATGCGCATGGGGGGCGACGAATATTCCAGATATGGCGCCGAGCGTAGCAAGGGTACCAAGACTTTTGCCCTGGCTGGCAAGATCAAGAATACTGGCCTGATTGAAGTCCCGTTAGGCACTACGTTGCGGCAAATTGTCTTCGACATTGGCGGCGGTATTCTCGATGACAGGCCTATCAAGGCGGTGCAGACTGGCGGACCGTCGGGTGGCTGTATTCCGGCCGAGCGATTGGACACAGCGGTGGACTATGAGTCGCTAACTGCGGCCGGGACCATTATGGGCTCGGGCGGCATCATCGTAATGGATGAGGGCACCTGTATGGTGGACATAGCCTACTACTTCCTCTCCTTCACCCAAAACGAGTCCTGTGGCAAGTGCCCACCCTGCCGCACGGGCACCAGGCAGATGCTGGATATCCTGGAACGCATCAAGAACGGCGAGGGTGAACTGGAAGACCTCGATCGGCTGGTAACACTGGCCCAGACGGTCAAAGCTGGGTCCCTGTGCGGGCTGGGCCAGACAGCGCCCAACCCGGTGTTGACCACTTTACGCTACTTTCGTGATGAGTATCTGGCTCATATCGTGGAGCACCGCTGTCCGGCGGCGGTCTGCGCGGCGCTAATAACCTATGAGATCACGGATGCCTGCAACGGCTGCACCCTGTGTGCCCGGGTGTGTCCTGTCGACGCCATCGCTGGAGAGAAGAAGCAGATGCACTCCATCGATCCCAAGGCATGTATTCGCTGTGGCGCTTGTTACGAGAGCTGCAATTACAATGCCATCATAGTGCATTAATATGCACCATAGGAACGAGAATATGACTGTATCAATCTCGATTAATGGAATCGCAGTCAAGGCCGAACCAGGCATGACGGTTCTTAAGGCTGCCCAGGCTAATGATATCTATGTCCCCACTCTATGCTATGCTTCCAAGCTGCCGGCTGTCGGCGCCTGCCGGATGTGTGTGGTAGAGATCGAGAATATGCGTGGTTTCCCCACAGCCTGCACTGTGCCGGTCTCCGACGGTATGGTTGTCCGGACCGAGACGGAAGCTGTGCAGAACCTGCGCCGGGAAATCCTCTCGCTCATTTTGTCCGAGCACCCCTATACCTGCCTGGTGTGCGAGGCTAAATGCGGTGATTACCTGGGCGGTACTATCCGTAAGGCAGCCGTGACTACAGGTTGCCAGTATTGTCCTGCAAATGGTCAGTGTGAGCTTCAGGATCTGGTGGACTATCTGGGTCTGGAAGAGGTGCCCTATCCCATCACCTATCGCGGATTGCCGGTCGAAAAAGACGATCCCTTCTTCGACCGCGACTACAACCTGTGCATCCTGTGTGGACGCTGCGTGCGTGCCTGCCAGGAGATACGGCATTCCGGCGTCCTGGCCTTTGTAAACCGCGGCAGCCAGACCATTGTCGGCACCGCTTTTGGTCGGTCGCATCTGGAAACAGACTGCCAGTTCTGTGGCGCGTGCGTAGACGTCTGCCCAACTGGTGCTCTGGCCGACAAGCGCGCTAAGTGGGAGGGGAGGCCGGCGGCTGTCGTCCCCAGTGTATGTCCCTATTGCTCGGTAGGTTGCACCGTGAACCTGCAGGTAAAGGACGGCAAAGTCGTTCGCGCGGTTGGGCACGAAGATGGGTTAACCAATGATGGGCAGCTCTGCGTCCGCGGCCGCTTTGGGGTGGTGGACGTGGTGCACAGTCTGACTCGCCTGAAGGTGCCTCTAGTACGGCGAAATGGCCGGCTGGTAGAAACTTCGTGGGACGAGGCGCTGAATGTGGTAGCCCAGAATCTCGGCCAATACCGGGATGACCAATTCGCCGTCGTAGCTTCGGCAACAGCGACAAACGAGGAAAGTTACGCGCTCCAAAAGTTCGCGCGGACGGTGATGTACAGCAATAACGTGGCACTGGCAGCAAGTTTTCCTGAGCACGAAAATGTGGGTGAACTTGTCGATGCCCTCAAGGTAAGCGACGGTCCGGCCATCCGCGATGTGCGCGATGCTGCCTGCATTCTGGCCATCGGCACCAACGTATTCGAATCCCACCCCATCCTGGGTTTGGAGATCCGCCACGCTCTCAGCAAAGGTGCATCCTTGATCACCATCGATGCCCGCCAAACTCGTATGGCCCAAGAGTCGGACGTGTGGCTGCAGCCAAAGGTGGGCACAGACCATATGCTGCTGGCCGGAATGATCAAAGTACTGGCCGACCAGGGATTGATCATGGGCACGGCGGATCACCCTGAGTTGGCCAACCTGGATCTGGACGAGGTGACTGCGATAACTGGCGTAAAACAGGATACCATTGTCGGGGCAGCGCGCCGGCTGGCAGAGCGCCTCCTCTCCTCTCAGGGAAATGGCCAGCAAGGGAGCGCCATTATTATCTATGGCTCTGGGGTAACCCATTACCCAACCGCCATGGACGTCATTAAGGCCATCCACAGCCTGGCTTCCTTGTTAGGTAAAGTTGGGATTATGGGACTGCCGGGCGAGGGCAACTTTGTCGGCGTCCACGACATGGGGGTGAACCCGACCCTATTGCCAGGTTATGGCTCTTTATCTGAGGCTGAAGCTCGGCGCACTTTCGAGGCCGCCTGGGGCGTCGCCCTCAATCCTAATCCGGGGCGGAGCTATGAGGCCATCCTGGATGGGATTCGCCAGGGGCCGATTAAGGCTCTATACCTGGCAGGTGAAATGCCTCCCCTTCCTGAGTTTTCTAATCTGGGATTTTTGGTGGTGCAAGATATTGTGAACACGAAGAATATAGAGTACGCGCAGGTCGTGCTCCCTGCCACCACCTTCGCCGAGATGGATGGCACTCTGACCAACATGGAAGGCCGCGTCCAGCGCTTACGCCAGGCAATTCAGCCTGTGGGATTGTCTCGTCCCGGATGGATGATCACTCGCGACATAGCCAGGTCTTTGGGGAACACGCTTTGGAATTACCAATCGGCGGCAGAGATAATGGCCGAGATTGCTGCTTTGGTGCCGGCCTACGCGGAGGTAAGCTACGAGGCATTGGATGTGGGCGGGATCTTGCGCCGTTTCGAGCCGGCCTCCGCGGCGCAGCCTATGTCCTTTAGACTGGATGGTATTCCCCAGATCACCAACAGCCAGTTTCCCCTTACCCTGATCACCGAGCGCAACCTGTTCTACTATCACGGCGCCTGTCTGACAGAGGAAGTTAAGGGGATGAATCTGATCAAGCAAGAGGAAATCTTGTATCTGAGCTCGGTAGACGCCGTCCGGCTGGGGATAGCCGACGGAGCTTTGGTAAAAGTTGTATCTCCTTATGGCAGCACGGAGTGCATTGTGCAGGTGACTGATGGGATGATGCCCGAGGGCGCTGCTTTCGTCAGCTTCAACCGGGTGAACAGTTCGCCTTTGTTCCCAACCCTGACTCCAAGCGCCAAAGCATGCGCGATACGGATAGAGGTAGAGTTGTAGATATGGAGAAAGTAGAGGTATTAAGCATGGTTGAGACAGCGCATAATCCATCCCACGGGAAGCGGCATGCCAACGACCCTTTTGAACCAGGACCAGTCACGGTGCTCAAGCGTGAGCCACTGGTGCCCAACTTGCAGTTGCTCACCGTACGAGCGCCAGCTGTGGCCTCGAAAATTCAGCCCGGCCAATTTGTCATCGTCCGTGCCGATGAGTACGGGGAACGGATACCTCTGACTGTAGTCGATTGGGATAGAGAAGAAGGATCGGTTAGTTGCGTATTCATGCAGGTGGGCACATCTACCTACAAGTTGGGCCAACTGGAGGCGGGTGATGTGTTGCCGACCTATGTTGGCCCTTTGGGTAAAGCGCTGGAACTGGATTACTGGGGCACCGTGCTGTGCGCCGGAGGATGTTATGGCATTGGTAGCATCTATCCCGTGGCCCGGGCCCTGAAGGAGAAGGGCAACCAGGTCATTTCGTTAATCGAAGGGCGTAGTAAGTTCTTGCTCTACTGGCGGGATCGGCTGGAGGCTGTTAGTGACCGGGTGCTGATTGCCACTCGTGACGGCTCCATGGGCAAAAAGAACGGCTATCCTGGCCTGGTTGAAGGGTTGCTGGCTTCTGGTGAGCATATCGATCGGGTCATTGCCATTGGTTGTACTTTTATGATGTACGAGATGTCTGAAACTACGCGCCCCTTTGAGGTCAAGACCATTGTCAGTCTAAACCCGATTATGATTGATGGAACGGGGATGTGTGGGGCGTGCCGGGTGTCGGTGGGGGATGAGACTAAGTTTGCATGTGTAGACGGGCCGGACTTCGATGCTCACCAGGTAGATTGGGATCTATTATTATCGCGGCGCACGGCGTATCTTCGGCCCGAAACCGACTCGGCAGAAAGGTAACCCAGAATGGCAAGAAAGAAAGTCGAGATCGTTCCGACCAAGACTCCTATGCCGGAACAACCGCCGGATGAGCGGACCAAGAACTACGACGAAGTTCCCTACGGTTATACGTCTGAACAAGCTATGGCCGAAGCCAAGCGCTGTCTGCAATGCAAGCGCCCCGGCTGTATAGGAGGCTGTCCGGTCGGCATCAATATCCCTGGTTTTCTGGAGCTGGTGGCCGAAGGCGACTTTCGCGGGGCAATCAACCTGATTAAAGAGACCAATGCCCTGCCGGCGGTGACCGGTCGGGTGTGCCCCCAGGAAGAGCAATGCGAAGGATTATGTGCTTTGTGTAAGCGCTACGAGTCGGTAGCCGTTGGCCGGCTGGAACGCTTCGTTGCCGATTGGGAGGCAGCCCAAGGCCCCATACCCATCCCTGAAATATCTCCGCCGACAGGCAAGAAGGTGGCGATCGTCGGCTCTGGACCGGCTGGCCTTACGGTAGCCGCCGACCTGGTGAAAAAGGGCCATCACGTGACTATTTTCGAGGCCCTGCACGAGGCGGGCGGGGTGCTGGTCTACGGCATTCCTGAGTTTCGTCTGCCCAAGGCCATCGTCCGCCGGGAGGTGGAGTATGTGTGCAGTATGGGGGTCAAGCTGGTCAAGGATTTTGTGGTTGGCACCACCGCTACCGTGGATGAGTTGCTGGAGGAGTACGACGCGGTCTTCCTGGGAACGGGTGCCGGGTTGCCGTGGTTTCTGAACGTCCCGGGAGAAAACCTGAACGGGGTCTACTCGGCCAACGAATATCTGACCCGGGCAAACTTGATGAAGGCCTATCGCTTCCCTGAGTACGACACGCCCATTGTCCGGGCACGACGCGTGGCCACCATCGGCGGGGGTAATGTGGCCATGGACTCGGCGCGCACGGCCCTACGTCTGGGGGCGGAGGAGTCTCTCATCGTTTATCGCCGCTCACGAGAGGAGATGCCGTGCCGCGAAGAAGAGATTCACCACGCCGTCCAAGAGGGAGTGCAACTTAACCTGTTGCTGACGCCGGTAGCTTTCCACAGCGACGGGAACGGCTGGGTTAAGGAGATGGAATGTCTCAGAAACGAGTTAGGGGAACCTGATGCCTCAGGCCGCCGTCGTCCGGTGCCTGTGGAGGGGTCTAACTTCCGCATCCCGGCCGACGTGGTGGTCATCGCCATTGGCCAGAGCCCCAACCCAATGATCCCTAAGACCACGCCGGGGCTGGAGACCGGGCGGCGCGGGAATGTGATCGTGGAGCCGGAGACAATGAAGACCTCGAAAAAGGGCGTGTTTGCCGGCGGGGACGTGGCCACGGGTGGGGCCACGGTCATCTTGGCCATGGGGCAGGGCAAAATTGCTGCCAGGGCCATTGACGAATATCTGGGGACAGGGGTATGGTGATAAGATGCATGCACCGAAGTCAGAAAGGAGTTGTTGACCATGTGTGCTGAGACAATGGCGATAAATCTACAGGACGAGACCAAAGGCTTGCTTGACTGTCTGATTCGCGGCGACACCTATGCCAGCGTCCATCTTGCCCGGCTGATCGAAGCCGATGCGGGGGGCGCACTTCGGCCGTTTGCCGACGTATTGGCCGCCCGTCTGTGCGATCACCTGAGCCGATACGCAGAATTAGGCATAACTGACCCATACCTGGCGCTAGAAGATGAAGTGTATAAGCTGATTCAGGTAGGCGCGATAGATTGGGACAGAATACCAAGAGCCGGCAGGCCTGGCGAAGAAGCATAAACGAATAGAGGCACGCGAGTCCAGCCTATCCATTCATGCCCATTTTATTGCTGGTGAAATTGTAATTCCATCCCACCGCAAGTAGGTATTTCTTTGATTCTAAGCAGTGACAGGTTTTCCGCCTGCCACTGCTTTTGTATAACTTGGGATTTCAGATCTCAATCTTAAGAGCTATCAATCCCCGGCGAATGTAGATGAACCAGTACACCAGGCCCACCATAACCGAGCCGCCTATGATATTGCCAAAAGTGACCGGTAACAAGTTGTCGAACAAGAAGTGGCCCCAAGTTAAGTCGGCGAAGTCGGCGGTCGTTTTGCCGATAGCTTCCCAGAAAGCGGGTGGGGCACCAGCTTTTATCATTAGCCCTATGGGAATGAAGTACATATTGGCCACGCTGTGCTCAAACCCGGCAGCTACAAAGGCGGTGATTGGGAAGATAATGGAGAGGATCTTGTCGGTGGTGGTCCGAGCACTGAAGCAAAGCCAGACGGCCAGGCAAACCAGGGCATTGCACATAACGCCCAGGGCCGTGGCCTGCAAGAATTCCAGGCTGCACTTGCTATTGGCAATGTTCAAAGCATTGAGACCAATGGCCCCACCTCCAAAGGTGTATTGTTGGGTGAAGAACATGAAAACTGCGGTAGCAATCGAGCCCACGAAATTGCCGGCGTAGACGATCAACCAGTTTTTCAATACCTGGTCAGTGGAGATTTGCCGGTCGGCCCAGGCCATGACAATCAAGTTGTTGCCGGTGAACAGTTCGGCCCCGGCCACGATGACCAGGATGAGGCCCAGGCAGAAGGTCAGTCCACCCGCTAACCTGGTGATGCCAAAGGGGAGCTGATTCCCGGCCCCGGTCGTGACAGTGGTGGCAAAGATAGCTCCCAGAGCGATGAAGGCGCCTGCCAACACGGCCAGTGCGAACGTATTGCGCCAGCCCATGGTGGCTTTCTTGACGCCTACCTCCTCGACCTTGGCCGCCATCTCGGGTGGGATGAAGGCGTCCACATTGAGTATCAATTGCTCTGCCACGGTCATTGGGCTCAGGGTCTTTTGCGCCAACTCGGTTTCGTCCGAAACTGTTTCGTCCAAAGGTGTTTGGTTCATGGAGGCCTCCATACGAAGCTACTGTGAGATGAAAATGACATCAGCATGGTTTTAGACCGTCCACCGGTCCAACTTTTACAGCACATACCTTGTATTCTGGGATTTTGGCCTGTGGATCAAGGGCCGGGTTGGTCAGGAAGTTAGCAGCCGCCTCGGCGAAGTGGAAGGTGGTGAAGATCAGCCCCGGCTCTACCCGATCCGTCACCTGCGCTTTGGCGATGATCTCGCCCCGGCGCGAGGCGACTCTCATAAGCGCTCCATCGCCAATTTGGGCCTTTTGGGCGTCTTTGGGGTTGATTTCCACCAAAGCCTCGGGGTACATCGCTTTCAAGTTGCGGGCGCGATGGGTCATTTCCCCGCCGTGCCAGTGATAGATAACACGCCCGGTAGTCAGCATCAATGGATAGTCTTCATCCGGTAACTCATCCGGGGGCACGTGATCTACCGCTTCAAAATGTCCCAGCCCCCGGCTGAATTTGCCCACGTGCAAAATCGGCGTGCCCGGATGATCCAGGCTGGGGACGGGCCATTGTAGTTGGGCTCCCGCGTCCAATCGGCGATAGGTTATCCCGGCATAGATGGGAGTGAGGGCGTTGATTTCGGCCATAATATCCGCTGGCTCAGGGTAGTCCCAACCGGCGTGCGGCGCTTCAGCCTGGGGCACGACTACTTCCCGGGCGATCAAACGTCCTGCCAGTTCGGTCACGATCCACGAGTCGGGCCGGGCTTCGCCAGGCGGGTCAAGGGCTTTGCGCACACGTTGTACTCGCCGCTCGGTGTTGGTAAAAGTGCCCTCTTTTTCAGCAAAGCTGGCCGCCGGGAGGATCACGTCGGCAAACTTGCCGGTTTCGGTGAAGAAGAGATCCTGCACTACGATAAACTCCGTTTGCTGGAGCGAGTAGCGCACGTGGTTCAGGTCTGGGTCGCTGACCATTGGGTTCTCGCCGATGACGTACAGACACCGCACCTGGCCCTCTTCGGCTGCTTTCAGCATCTCGGTGACAGTCAGCCCTACCTGGTTGGGGAGGGGAACGCCCCAGGCCTTCTCGAATTTGTCCTGCATGGCTGGGTCAGTCACCCGCTGGTAGCCGGTGTAGACGTTAGGCAAGCCGCCCATGTCGCAAGCGCCCTGCACGTTGTTCTGGCCACGCAGTGGGTTGACCCCGCCGCCCGGCACGCCCATGTTGCCCAGCAGCATTTGCAGGTTGGCGCAGCTCATCACGTTGGGCACGCCGACGGTGTGCTGGGTGATGCCCATCGCATATAGCAGCGCGCCTGGACGATTGTCGGCCAGCATACGCGCCGCCTCTTCGATGTCCTCGGCCGGGACGCCGGTGATCTGGCTGGTCACTTCTGGAGTGTATTTTTCGACTAGCGCTTTCAGTTCCTCAAAGCCCTCAGTGCGTTCCGCGATGAAGTCTTCGTCGTGCCAGCCTTCGCGCAGGATGACGTGCATCAGCCCATTAAGCAGGGCAATATCGGTACCTGGCTTGTGGCGCAGGTGCAGGTCGGCGTAGTCGGCGATGTCAATGCGGCGCGGATCGGCTACGATGAGCTTGGCCCCACGATGGCGTTTGGCCCATCGGATCTTGGTACCGATGACCGGGTGTTGCTCGGTAGTGTTGCTGCCAATGATGAAGATACACTGGCTCTCTTGGGCGATGTCCTGAATGGAGTTGGTCATGGCGCCGCTGCCAAAGCTTGTCACCAGACCGGTGACAGTGGCGCTGTGTCAGAGACGGGCGCAGTGATCGATGCTATTGCTGCCCAACACCTGCCGTGTGAACTTATTGAAGAGATAGTTCTCCTCGTTGGTACACTTGGCGGAGGCGAGGACCGCAAACGCATCGCCACCGGGCGCCTGCTTGACCTCCATGAACTTTTGAGCCACTACGTCCAGGGCTGTGTCCCAATCGGTTTGGATGAAGGTGTCGGGAGTGATAGACTCGATACCGTCGGCTGAAGGCTGGACACGCTTTTCGGCCACGACTGCGACTTGCCAATTGCCGTTTGTCACCTCTTCTCCTGCGCGCTTCACGTCTAACCACTTAGCACGAACCAGTGGCCTGGTCAGCCGGTCCGGGTGTTGTACGTAGTCGTAACCGTAGCGACCTTTGACGCAGAGGGCCATACCGTTCACCGGGGCGCCAGGGACACTGGTGACGCGCACGATCTTGCCGTCACGCACGTTCAGGTCAAAGTTGCAACCCACGCCACAGTAAGAGCATGTGGTGCGCACTTTGCTCACCTTATTGACGCGGGCGATTCCCAGGCTCATTTTGTCGTAAAGAGCACCGACGGGGCAATAAGCCACACACTGGCCGCAGCTCTCACACCGGGCGTCCAGCATGAACTGGTCTGCGCCGGCCACCAGTTTGGACTTGAAACCACGGTGGGCAAAATTCCACACATCGCGATTTTGAATCTCGTTACAGGCGCGGATACACCGGCCGCACAAGATACACTTATTGCGGTCGATGAAGATGAACGGATTCGGATCCGGGTCGATCTCATAAAAATGACGTGCGCCGTCGTGCTCGGGCCAGCTCACGTCGTACTCATAGGCCAGATCCTGCAGCTCACAATCCCCGTTCACTTCGCATATCATGCACTCATTGGGGTGATCGGTGAGCAGCATCTCCAGCACAAATTTGCGAGTGTCGCGCGCCTCCTCACCCTCGGTATTGACCACCATACCCTCAAAGACAGGTGTGGTGCACGCTGTTTGTAAACCCCGTGCTTTCTCCACGGAGACCACGCACATGCGGCACGCACCTACATTGGTCAAGTCAGGATGGTGGCAGAGGGTGGGAATGTAAATGCCGGCAGCGCGCGCAGCTTCTAGAATGGTGCTTCCCTCTGCAGCAACTACCCGCCGGTTATTGATAGTCAGGGTCAGAGTCATAGTATTACTCCCAAAAGACGAAGGACGGATGGTAACCACTCAGGCTGGGCCAGGGTGACTATGGCATCGGTTGGCCGATGCGCTCCAGCCATTCCAGATCGCAACGCAGACAACGCTTGCACTCCTCCTGCATTGTCCGGGCATCGAATTCCATTTCCACTTCGGCAAAGTCTTGGCGAGCACGACGTTCCTCAGGGGACATCATCTTTGCAATAGGCCGCCGGGCATTGGCATATTCCTCCAGGTCGAAGAGTTGCGGGACGTCATGCCGCTTGGGGTGATAATAGACGCCTCCCAGTTCCCCCGTGGTCAGCCAGTGATCCACAGTCAGGGCGACCTGGTTGCCATGGGCAACAGACTGAACGACAGTGGCCGGGCCGCTGACGGCATCCCCGGCTGCAAACACGCCGGGCACATCGCCAAGCTCGAACGCCTTGCCTACCTCGAAGGTAGCTTTGCGGTGCATGCCAAGGCTCTCATCGTCCACCCAGGTGATCTGGCCGATGGCCGGCACCAGCACGTCGCACGGCATATCGAACTCTGAACCTGGGATAGGCACCGGGCGCCGGCGGCCACTAACATCAAAGTCACCCAGTGTTTGGCGTTGCAGCCGCACGCCGGTGACTGCTTCGTTGCCCAGAACGGCGACGGGTGTCACCAGGAAGTGGAATTGGACTCCTTCTTGCCTGGCCCCCTCCACTTCTTCCTTGATGGCCGGCATTTCGTGCTCGGTGCGGCGATAAACAATGTGCACCTCTCGGGCACCCAGGCGCCAGGCCGTGCGTGCAGTATCCATGGCCGTGTCGCCACCGCCCACGATCGCGACGTGTTTACCGGACAAATTCGGCAGCCGGCCCAGGGCAACGTCACGCAACATCTGGACACCGTGGTACACTCCCCGTTTGTTCTCACCGTGAATGCCCAGGCTCCGGCTTCGGTGTGCGCCTAAAGCCAACACGATGGCCTGGTAACCGTCTGCCTTGAGGCTCTTGATCGTAAGGTCTGTGCCCAGTTCCATGTTGCAGCGGATCTCGACACCTGCCCGCCGGATGTGATCAATCTCGGCAAAGAGGGGCTCGCGCGGCAAGCGATAGGCAGGGATGCCGTAGGTCATCATACCACCGGGTTGCGGCATCCGCTCAAAGACGGTGACTTCATATCCCTGCTGGGCCAGGCGCAGAGCGGCCGTCAGCCCGCAAGGCCCGGCGCCGACTACGGCTACTTTGATATGCTTAGGCGGTGCCAGGCGCGGTGGCGTCCATGGCTCGGCATAATATCGATCGGCCATGAACCGCTTGACTTGCCGGATGGCGATGGGCTCGTCAATCTGGCCGCGCCGGCATACATCCTCACAGAATGCCGGGCAGACCCGGCCGCAGATCATGGCGAAGGGGTTGGCATCCCGATGGACAGCCAGCGCCTCCGCATAGCGGCCTTGAGCAACCAGGGCCAGGTAAGCCGGGGCGTCCACGCCGGCCGGGCAGGCGCTGACGCAAGGGGCACGCACCAACATCTGGCAACTGGCGGCCGGGCAGCGCGCTTCCCTGATGTGTGCCCAGAATTCCTCTTCGAAATGGCGTAAAGCGGAAAGGACCGGGGCAGGAGCCAGTTGGCCGAGGGCACACAGGGAACCTTTCTGCATCCCATTTGCCAGATATCGAATTTCGTCGATATCTTCAGGTTCTCCCTTGCCGGCCGTAATACGCTCCAGAATCTCCAGCATTCGGGTGCTGCCGATGCGACAAGGTGGGCACTTACCACAACTCTCATCACACACGAACTTCATAAAATACTTGGCGAATTCGACCATGCAGGTCTTATCGTCGGCGACGATCATGCCACCCGAGCCCATCACCGCTCCGGCGGCCCGCAGCGAATCGAAATCTACCGGGGTGTCCAGGTAGTTCTCGGGCAAGCAGCCCCCCAAGGGACCACCTGTTTGCACTGCTTTGAATTTCTTGCCGCCGGGGATGCCTCCCCCGACACCGAAGATAATGTCACCCAGGGTGATGCCCATGGGCACTTCGATGAGTCCGGTGTGGTTGACCATGCCGGTGAGGGCAAACACAGCGGTGCCGGGACTTCCCTCTGTTCCCAGGTTCTTGAACCACTTCGCGCCCATACGGATGATACGGGATACGTAGGCATAGCTCTTGACGTTGTTCACGTTACTGGGCTGGCCCCACAACCCAGACACAGCGGGATAAGGCGGCCGCGGCCAGGGTTGGCCTCGCTCTCCCTGGATTGAAGCCATCAAGGCTGTCTCTTCGCCACACACGAAGGCACCAGCCCCTTCCTTGATGAAGATGTCGAAGTTAAAGCCGGACCCCAGAATG
>JAHELX010000736.1 GCA_024643945.1 Anaerolineales bacterium | reverse complement strand
CACCCCATGGCACCCGAAAACCACGCCAGGCCATAAACACCAGTAATACCAAGAGAAAGCCAAAGGCGATCAGTATGCCCCTTGAGGTGATGGTCCCCGCCAGGTAAGTCAACCCCATCAACAGCACAACGGAGACCGCATAGCTCACAGCCAAAGCCGCAAGCGCTTGGACCAGCCACGACGGAGGCGATGCCAAAGGCACCAATCTCAGCAATCCGTAGCCTGGCACAAATACCACCAACAATAGACATCCCACCAAGCGTAGAAGGTAGAGGTCTGTATATAGACCAACTAGTAGGAGTAACAAGGCCAGGCTGAACAGGACAATAAACAGCACAAGACGATGTGTCATGACTTCCTGTCCGTCGCTAAGGTCTCCTGGCCGACATTGGATTTCTTAAGGGCGTTCACGATCCACATTGTTCCCTGGACCACCTCCAATCCCTGCAGGGCAAAGTCAGTTGCGGCGGTAAGGCCCTGCACCTCGTTGCGGGTTACTGCGGTCAGGATGGGTGGGAGGCCCAACAACCACCGTCGCAAAAGGTTCCCTGGCCGGGTACGCAAGAGAAAGAAGGGACTGGGCCGCTTGGGGATAGTGACGATGAGGCGCCCCCCAGGATTGAGCACCCGCTGAAGTTCGCGCATGGCTAGAGATGGGTCAGGTAGATAATCCAGCAGCCCAACGGCGATAGCCACGTCAAATTGAGCGCTCGGCAAATCAAGGGCACGAGCGTCGCTTTGTACCAGTCTCCAATGCGCCGAGTCCCAACCGACCAACCTCTGGTGGCTGAGGCGCAACATCTCGGCTGAGTAGTCTACCCCGGTCACGTCAGCCCCCATTCGCAGCAAGAGTTCCAAGTACCAGCCAGAGCCACAGCCGACGTCTACCACCGTATCACCAGGATGGACGCTGGCCTGTAATATCGGAACCAGTTGGTGCAGTCGAGCGTGCAAGAATCGACCGACGAAGGCCCCCAGAGGGCTGTCACCCCGAGTGTAGAAACCATCGAACAGGTTGGCTTCTTGTTGCCAGTATCGGTCAACTTCAGGAAGCATTGCGCAACTCCTTCAGGATGCGACGGAAACGCCACAGTTTGCGAAAATAGCCTACGGTATCGGCCATTGGACTGACTGTAGAAAATTTGTCTGTGCGGCGAACAAATAGACAAGGGAGCTCTACAATCCGGTAGCAGCGTAACAAAGAGCGGACCATCACCTCGGTATCCCAAAACCAACCCTGGTCTTCAATCTCGTCCAATACGGGCAGTATACGTTCCCGACGGAAAAATTTGAACCCGGTCTCAGTATCCTGCAAATCCACGTTCAGCAGGCGTCGCATAAGCCAGACGTAACCCTTGCTCATCAAATAGCGATCCAGGCTGCTGAAGGTGAATAGGTAGACCCGTTTGGCAGTAGCCACATCAGATCCATTGCGGATGGCCAGAACGCAGGATGGGATATAACGGGCGTGAACTTCCAGGTCAATGTCGATGAAGCCTGCCACCTCACCTAAGGCGCCCTGCAGTCCATCGCTCACCGCGCCTCCCCGACCGGTATTCCTCTCGTGGAAGATTCGTGACATAGCATGATGAGGGTAAGCAGCGATGATTTGGTCGATTAACTCACGAGTCCGGTCTTGGCTGCAATCATCCACGAAAATGATCTCGTAGGTGAGGCGAGTATTATCCAGTATCTTTACGATCTGCCGGACGCTTTCTTCGATGATAGGCTCTTCGTTGTAACAAGCCAATACCAGGCTCAAATCGAAAAGCGGCGCCAGCATAGGCGAATCGGCGTGGCCAACAGGTGGCAGACGTTGTTCAGTTCCCATGGTTCAGAATCCACTTTAAGTGGTCCAAGACGTAATCTACATCGTTGCAGGACATGTGGGGGTAGAGAGGCAGGCGTACCAACGAGTCGGCTACCCGCTCTGTGATAGGAAAGTCGCCTTGTTTATAGCCCAACTTCTCCCGCCCATAGGGTGAAGAGTGTAACGGCACAAAGTGAAAGGTAGCTTCGACGCCATGTTCTTTTAGGGAAGACAACAAGTCATCGCGGCGGGCCGAGTCAACACGAAAGGCATAAATGTGCCCATTGATCTCCGCCAGAGGGTCCAACCCAGGACGAGTGAGCAACCCTTTTGCTTCCAATTCGGCCATTCCTACGTAGTAGCGATACCAGAGGGCCACCCGCTGCCGGGTAATCTCCTCCAAGCGAGCCAATTGCGAACCCAACAGAGCCGCCAGTAAATCCGAAGGGACAAAGCTGCTGCCCACGTCCACCCAGGTGTATTTATCCACCTCCCCACGCAAAAAAGCCGAACGGTTGGTTCCCTTTTCACGAATGATTTCGGCACGCCGGGCAATGGTATCATCGTCGGTCAGAAAAGCGCCTCCTTCGCCAGCGATGACATTTTTCGTGACATGGAAACTGTAACAGCCGATATGGCCGATCGTGCCCAATGGTCGGCCATCGTATCTGGCTCCAATCGCCTGCGCTGCATCTTCGACGACCCACAAACTGTATTGTTGGGCCAGAGCCATCAGTTCGTTCATATGGCAGCCCTGACCCGCGTAATGAACAGGGATGATCACTTTGGTACGCGGCGTGATACGGCGAGCGACATCGTCAGGGTCTAGATTAAACGCGAGTTCATCAATTTCGGCAAAAACCGGACGTGCTCCTTGTCGGACTACGGCAGTGGCAGCCGTCACAAAGGCGAAGCTGGGTAGAATCACCTCATCGCCGGGGCCAATGCCGAGGGCCATCATGGCCAGCTCTAATGCGTGGGAACAGGATGTTACCAGCAGGGCGTGGCGCACGGCAAATAACCGACACAATTGAGCCTGCACCTGCCGGCTGACCGCGCCGTTCCCCCCGAGCTGATTCGCCTGCAGAGCCGTCACGACTGCCTCAATGTCGCCATCACTCAGATCAGGCTGAACAAACGGGATGGATTTCATTTGGGATGCCATCAGACTCCTCAGAGCAGTTTTCAAAAACCTCAAGGGGCCGCAACCGACCAGGTGGCGAGAGGCGTGCGGGCCAGAGGCTTGCCAGTCGTGCTGTCAAACAAAATCAATTCAAGCCAGTAGTCGCCAGGGAGCACCTCGGCAGGCAGCGAAAGCTCCCAGGGATCTTGTACCACCTGCCCTCGCGTCCACTCAGACGTGGCATATCCACTATAGACTGGACGCCCCAGCCAGTACGTGACTTCCTGACCGCCGGCTGCCAACATGCGGATACCAACCACGTAGTCTCGCGGCGCATCCTGCTTGGCCCGCCAGAAGAGGGTGAGCCAGCCTCTATCACCTGCCTGAATTGTGACCGGCGACAGGTCGTATCCCAACAGCGACACATCCTCTGTGGCGAAATCAAG
>JAHELX010000735.1 GCA_024643945.1 Anaerolineales bacterium | reverse complement strand
CCAGAGTGATGGTGCCGGTCTTATCCAGCAGCAGCACGTCCACGTCGCCCGCGGCTTCCACGGCGCGGCCCGACATGGCGATCACGTTGCGCTGGATCATGCGGTCCATGCCGGCGATGCCGATGGCCGAGAGCAGCCCGCCGATGGTGGTCGGGATCAGGCAGACCAGCAGGGCGACCAGCACCGTAACGGTGATGGGCGTGCCCTGCCCGGCCGCCTCCACGCTGTACAGCGAGAACGGCAGCAGCGTCATACACACCACCAGGAAGATGATGGTAAAGGCCGCCAGCAGGATGTTGAGGGCGATCTCGTTGGGTGTTTTCTGCCGCCTGGCCCCTTCGATCAAGCCGATCATGCGGTCCAGAAAGCCCTCGCCGGGATTGGCCGTCACCCGCACCACCAGCCAGTCGGACAGGATGCGCGTCCCGCCCGTCACAGCGCTGCGGTCGCCGCCCGACTCGCGGATCACCGGGGCCGATTCGCCGGTCACCGCGCTCTCGTCCACCGAGGCGATGCCTTCGACGACTTCGCCGTCGGCCGGCAGAATGTCGCCGGCTTCCACCAGGTAGAAATCCCCCTGGCGCAGAGCCGTAGACGAAATGACCTCTAGCGGCGCATCCCGGCGCGGCTGGCGCAGCTTCCTGGCCGGTGTCTCCTGGCGGGTGCGGCGCAGCGCCTCCGCCTGAGCCTTGCCGCGCCCCTCCGCCAGGGCCTCCGAGAAGTTGGCGAACAGCACGGTGAACCAGAGCCACAGGGCCACGGCGCCGGTGAACGCGGCCGGCGCTCCGCCTCGACCCAGCAGCGCCTGCACCCACAAGGCGGTGGTCAGCAAGCTACCGACTTCGACCACGAACATGACCGGGTTGCGCACCATCCAGCGCGGATCGAGCTTGAGGAAGGCGTCTACCAACGCACGCCGATACAGATCCCGTCGCGAATAAACTTGATGTGCCATTAGGATCCCAACCTCAGGTATTCGGCGACAGGCCCCAGCGCCAGGGCGGGCAAGAAACTGAGCGCGCCGACGATGATGACAACCGCGATCAGCCAGGCCACAAACAGCGGCGTGTGGGTGGGAAGCGTGCCGGCCCCGGCTGCCACGCTCTTCTTGCGTGCCAGCGACCCGGCGATGGCAAGCGTTGGGATAGCCAGCCAGTAACGTGCGATGAGCATCGCCAGCCCCAACGCGGTGTTGTAGAACGGCGTGTTGGCGTTCAATCCGGCGAAGGCACTGCCGTTGTTGTTGCCGGCCGACGAAAAGGCGTACAACACCTCACTAAAGCCGTGCGGCCCGGGATTGAACACCCCCGCTTTGCCCGGGGGTGTCAGCACGGCTATGGCCGTGCCCATCAGCACGAGCAAGACCGGGAACAAGATCATGAGTGAGGCCATCTTCATTTCGTAAGCTTCGATCTTTTTGCCCAGATACTCCGGCGTGCGTCCCACCATCAGGCCCGCGACAAACACCGCGACGATGACGAAGGCCAACATGCCATACAGGCCTGAGCCCACCCCGCCGTAAATCACCTCGCCCAACTGGATCAACCACATCGGGACAAGTCCCCCCAGCGGCGTGTATGAGTCGTGCATCGAGTTGACCGAGCCGTTGGAAGCGGCGGTCGTGGCGGTGGCCCACAGCGCTGAGTTGACGATGCCAAAGCGCATCTCCTTGCCTTCCATATTGCCGCCCGGCTGTAAGTCGCTGGGAGCTTGATCCACGCCCAGCCTGGCGAGCACAGGGTTGCCGCCCTGCTCAGCCCACACGGCCACGCTCAACATCAGGACGAAGATAATGGTCATGACCGCCAGCAGTGCCCATCCCTGCCGCACGTCGCCCACTATCTTGCCGAACGTGTAGCACAGCGCCGCCGGGATGAGCAGGATGGCCAGCATCTCCAGGAAGTTGGAGAACGGGGTCGGATTTTCGAACGGGTGCGTCGAGTTGGTGTTGAAAAAGCCGCCGCCATTCGTGCCGAGTTGCTTGATGGCGATTTGCGAAGCCGCCGGGCCGAGGGCAAGCACCTGCTCGGTGATGGGTTTTCCATCGGTGTCGGTCGCCGGCTGGAGTAACGGCACAGTCTGGTACTTGTCGAACGTCTGCACCACGCCTTGCGATACCAGCAACACAGCCAGCGCCAGGGCGAGCGGCAAAAGGATGTAGAGCGTAGTACGCGTCAGGTCAACCCAAAAGTTGCCCACCCCCCCTCTAATCCCCCCCGTCAACGGGAGGGAGGAGGGGGGAGTGGGCCGTGCCAATCCTCTTACCAGGGCGATGAGCACCGCCATGCCGGTGGCCGCCGAGACGAAATTCTGCACCGTCATGCCCAGCATCTGCGTCAGGTAGCTCATGGTCGTTTCGCCGGCGTAGCCCTGCCAGTTGGTGTTGCTGGCAAAGCTGACGGCCGTGTTGAACGAAGAGTCAGGCGAGACCGCTCCCAACCCTTGCGGGTTGAGCGGCAGCATGCCCTGCACGCGCTGCAAGACGTAGAGCGCCAGCAGGCCCAGCGCGTTGAACAGCAGCATGGCGACGGCGTAGGTCTTCCAATCCATCTCTTCTTCGGGACGTACGCCGCCCAGGCGATACACCAGCCGCTCGAGCGGGCGCGCGACCGGGTCGAGAAAGGTGCGTTCCCCCTGGTAGACGCGCGCCATAAAGCCGCCCAGCGGCTTGACGAGTATCAATAGGATAGAAAGATATAGGCCGAGTTGAATCCAGTCCATGGTTGTCATCCGAACCACTCCGGTTTGAGCAGCGACACGAACAGATATACGAGCAGGCTCAGGGCGATCAGGCCAGCAACAACATAAAGCGCGGTCATGTCAGTCCTCCATCAACCCCTCGAAAAGCTTCACCAGGCCGAAACTGGCGGCAAAGAAGGCCAGGGCCAGCCCGACGTAGATCAGGTCGTTCATCGTAATTACCTCCACAGCAGTCTTTATTACAGGAGATATTATAGATGAAAACGCGTCCCGAGGGGGTCAAGAAGACGCGCCGCGAGGTCAAGGAAGTGTTAAGGAAAGGCTCAAGATGTGGAGTGGTATGCTTGAGACGCACCGTGAAGTAGAAGTTTTCGAGCAGTGTCACCAGGCCGTGTTGACATTTTGGTGTTATGTCATTCTGAGGAGCGCAGCGACGAAGAATCCCTCATACGGCTGCTGGCAAGCGGCGTTCTCAGGGATTCCCTTCGGCCCAGCCTCAGGGCGGGCTTCGTCGCTGCGCTCCTCAGCCCGTCCTGGCCAACGGGCCAGGGAATGACATGTTCGGCAAATGTCAACAGAACCTAGTACATCGCGGCGTAAATGGACCTATAGTTCGTAGTAACGACTTTAGTCGTTTTTAGGCTGGTTAAGCGACTGAAGTCGCTACTACAAACTGTTGG
>JAHELX010000734.1 GCA_024643945.1 Anaerolineales bacterium | reverse complement strand
ACATCTTCAGCCAGATGTATTACCTGGAAGGAGGGTTGTTGCCCACCCTGATCATCAGCGCGGTGTTCATCATCTTTGAGGTGATCGTTTATGCCAGTTTGATCGCGGTGATGCCTCGCGCTGGCGGTGACTACGTATGGCAAAGCCGCATCCTGGGAGGGGGCATCGGTTTTGTGTTGGCCGTCACCGGCTGGTGGTTCATCCTTTGGCTTTGGGTGCCCCTCTATGGCGATATGCTACGTCAAATTTTCTTCACACCCTTGCTGGGTATCCTCGGCGCCCGTGGCCCGGCCCTCTGGTTTAGTCACGAGGCCGCGGGTCTTTTCATTACTTCCCTCATTGTGTGTCTGTTCGTGACGTTCTACATCGCCATCGGCATGAAGTGGTACGCCCGCATCCAGAAGTTCTGTTTTTGGGTCGGGATGGCTGGTTTATTGGTGGTCTTTGCCTTCCTGCTCTTCGGCAATCAGGCTGCGTTCCAGGCCGGGCTGGAGCGGGAAGCGCCGGCCATGTTTGGCGCCCAGCCAGGGGTCTACGATGCTACCCTGGCTGCCGGGCAAGAGGCCGGGGCGGTGGCGCCGCTGGCAGGAGGTGGGCTGGCTGCCATCTTCCTGGCTATGCCCTTCATCGTCTTCTTCAACCTGTGGCCCAACTGGGGGGCGACGCTCTACGGCGAAGTGCGCGGCGCGACCGACTTCAAACGCAACTTCTGGGGCATGGCCTGGGCGTTGATCATCACCACCGTCCTGGCAGCCGTTTTCTTCCTGTTGATCGCCAAGACGATCAGTTGGGATTTTTACATGAATGCTAACGGAGCCTGGTGGAACTTCCGCTGGGCATACACTGACCAGGTACCGCCACTGCCCATCTGGCCTTACCCGGCTTTGCTGGCCGTCTTTATGACTCCCAGCCGGATCGTGCAGTTCGTGGTCGTGCTGGCCATGAGCGCCTGGTGGTTTGGCTGGTCAGGCACCGTCTTCCTCAGCTCCACCCGCGTCATCTTTGCCGCCGCTTTCGACCGCCTTCTGCCGGAGAAAGTGGCTGAGGTTGACCCGCGCACCCGCACCCCCATTTACGCCTTGCTGCTAATGGTGGTGCCTTCGCTCATTGTGTCGGCGCTCTTTGCCTGGAACATCTTCAACTTCCAGTCGCTGACCCTGTGCTCCACTCTGGTCATCGCCGTCACCTACCTGGGATCTACTGTCGCCGCCATCTTGTTGCCCTATCTCAAGCCCCAACTCTACGAGGCCTCGCCGATTGCCAAGTACAAAGTTGCCGGCATCCCGCTCATCACCATCGCCGGGATCATCTTTGGCGGCTTTCTCGTCTTCCTGCTCTACGAGTGGCTGATTGACCCCTTGGGACTCTACGGCATTGGCGTGGCCAACACTAGTTCGGTTATCTATATGATTGTTATGTACTTGCTGGCCCTGGTCATCTACCTGGGCTTCAGGGCGTACCGCAAACGTGAAGGAATTGACATTGATAAAGTCTACCAGGAGATTCCGGTAGAGTAAGTCATGGTGGCATACCTGAGAGAGGGGACAGGGGGCTCTTTCCCTGTCCCCCATCTTTCTCAATCTGTAACTGCTCAGCCTCCCGCAGGT
Organism: Anaerolineales bacterium; assembly: GCA_024643945.1. Next base: position 1,773 of record JAHELX010000734.1, on the reverse strand, counting down.
TGTTAAGAGGGCAATTTTGCGTCTCGAAGCTCGAACGAGCTGACGATTTCAATTGGGTCTGACTAAACTTGGTTGATCCTTGCGAAGGTTCAGAACCTTCGCAAGGATATTCCCAACTAATTTTAGTCACACCCATTTCAATTAGGAACCCGCTAAACCTGCCCCGTGGGGGGGCTTTCCCCTGTGCAGCCCCGTGGGGGGGCTTCGCTCGGGACCATTGGGTGCTCCGGGAGGCTGAGCAGCTACCTCAACCTTAGTTCGCAAGGATTGATTATGAGCACACTTGCTGACTTGGAAGAAGAAATGCAACGCATCATTTCCGAGGCGCAAAACCAGGACATCTTCTTGCGCCTGATTGGGGGACTGGCTGTCAAAGTCCATTGCCCGCACGCCAGCCATCGTGCCCTGGAACGCGAGTACCCTGACATTGACTTTGTCACCGATAAAGCCAGTGCCCAGAAGTTGATGGATTTCTTGCCCGGGATGGGATACATTCCGAACATGAGAATGAATACCCTGAGTGGCGACCGGCGTCAGCTTTATTACGACGAAGCGCGTAGTCGGCAGATTGACGTGTTCGTTGGAGACTTCGAAATGTGTCACAAACTGCCTCTGGCTGACCGCTTGCAGGTCGAGCCGCTGACTGTGCCCCTGGCCGAACTTTTCCTGTCGAAGGCCCAAATTGTGGAATTGAATCGTAAAGACGTGCTTGACCTGCTGGCCCTACTTCTGGATCACGAGGTGGGGCCTGGAGACGAAGAAACCATCAACGTGGACGTCATCGCCAGTCTGTGTGCCAAAGACTGGGGTCTTTACACTACCATCTCGATGACCATCCAAAAGCTGACAGGCATCTTGGCCCAGGAAGGTATCGAACTGGACCAAGTGGAGATACAGAAAGTCAGGAAACGGCTGGCGGCCATTCAGGAAGCAATGGATGTGGCTCCCAAGACCCTTGCCTGGAAAATGCGCGCCAGGGTAGGCACGCGAGTGCGCTGGTACGAGGAGGTAGAGGAAGTCCGGCGTTAACGGAGACAACTCCGATATCTCTCTAGTACCCCATCACAGAGATTATGATATACCAAGGCCACGCCCATGGCGGCTGAATCGGGCCTATCAAGATCACTTTGATGGGGCACTAGAAGGGACCAGGCGTCCTCTCTAACCCAACACATTCCCTAAAAGGAGGTCATTCTATGATCAATCTACGTTCTTTCGAGGTCCCCACGGTGGTTAAACACGCCCCTGGCGCGTTGGCTTGCCTGGCCGACGAATTAAAGGCGCTGGATGTCAAAAGGCCTATGCTGGTCACCGATAAAGGGCTGGTGAACGCTGGGCTGGTGGATGAAGTGACCCAAGTCCTCAAAGCAGGGGACGCGGATTATGTTCTCTTCGATGAGGTGGTAGCCAATCCTCCCATCGCGCTGGTGGACCGGGGCACTGACATCTACCGGACCGAGGGCTGCGACGGGCTCATCGGCTTCGGCGGCGGCAGCCCAATGGATACCGCCAAATCGATTGGGGTGGTGTCTGTCCATGGCGGCTCGATTCTGGACTTCGAATGGGCTGATCCGCAGCCTATCGTCAAGCGCATCCCCCCTCTTATCACCGTTCCGACTACAGCCGGTACGGGCAGCGAGGTAACCCTGTGGGCGGTTATTACCGATCCGAAGCGAAAAATCAAATTCAACGCGGGGGGGACCGGGCTGATCGCCCCTTACGTGGCACTGATTGATCCGTTCCTGGCCACAGGTTTGCCAGATCACATCACGG
>JAHELX010000111.1:4718-12691 GCA_024643945.1 Anaerolineales bacterium | reverse complement strand
GGACATTACCCTCTTCCGCGTGGAGGCGGCCGGTGAAAAGGGGGGAAGCCGGCGCAGGTACCAGATCGAGATGATAGATCACTACGACGTGGTGACAGGTTTTACCTCCATGGCGCGCACTACAGCCTTCACAGGAGCTATTGTGGCCCGCATGCTTGCGCGCGGTGACCTGCAAGCCACCGGCATGCTGCCGCCGGAGCAAGTCATCACCGGCCCTCTGTTCGATAAACTGGTGGCCGAATTGGCAGCCCTCAATATTCGATTCGACGTCACGCTGGAGAGGACTGAGACATTGGACAGTGGAAAGGTGGAATCACTGAGATGATTGAAGAAACCCTGCTCCAGATCTACACCCCCACCGAGGCGCGCGCCACGCTGCTGGCGCGCAAGCCGGTGGGCGAAGTGGCGCTGACGCCGACGCTGGCAGCCGGCATCGAGCGCGTGTTCGGCGAGCGGTTGACCCCCGACGAGGCGGTGCGCCGCCTGCTGGCCGACGTACGCGAACGAGGCGATGCGGCCCTGCGCGACTGGACGCAGCGCATTGACGGTGTGTCACTGGAGGACCTGGCGGTCCCGCCTGAGGCTCTGGCGGCCGCCTACGAGGCCTTGCTCCCCCATCTGCGGGATGCCTTGCACGTCTCCATCGACCGCGTGCGCGCCTTCCACCAAAAGCAGCCCATGCACAGTTGGCTGGACTGGACTCCTGACGGGGGCGCTTTGGGACAGATCGTGCGGCCGCTGGAGAGGGTGGGCATCTACGCGCCGGGCGGACGGGCTCCTTATCCCAGCACGTTGATTATGTGCGCCGTGCCGGCCCAGGTGGCCGGCGTCGAAGACATCCTGGCCGTCACGCCGCCCGGCCCCGATGGGGAGCCGGCGGCCATCATCCTGGCCGCGGCTTATGCCTGCGGTATCAAGAGGATCTATCGCGTTGGCGGGGCGCAGGCCATCGCCGCCCTGGCCTACGGCACCGAGAGCATCCCCCACGTGGACAAAATCGTCGGCCCTGGTAACATCTTCGTCGTGCTGGCCAAGCGCCACGTGTATGGGATGGTGGACATTGACGGGTTACCCGGCCCTACCGAGACGCTGGTCATCGCCGACGCCGAGGCCGACCCTGCCCTGGTCGCCGCCGACCTGCTGGCCCAGGCCGAGCACGACACGCTGGCCAGCGCCATCCTCATCACCCCCAACCAATCGCTGGCCGAGACGGTCCAGGTCGAGGTCGCCCGCCAGATGGAAGACCTGAGCCGGGCTGATGTCATCGCCGAGAGTCTGCGCGGCCAGGGAGGTATCGTCGTCTGCGCCGACCTGGAGGAGGCGGCGGACCTGGCCAACCTATATGCCGCCGAGCACCTCTGCCTGCACGTGGCCGATCCCTGGTCGCTGGTAGGCAAAGTGAAACACGCCGGGGGCGTCTTCCTGGGCGAGAACTCTTACGAGGTGTTGGGCGACTACGTGGCCGGTCCCACCCACGTCATGCCTACTATGGGCACCGCGCGCTTCGCCTCGCCTCTCAGCGTGCGCGACTTTACCAAGATCATCAGCCTGTTTGCCCTGGGCGAGGGCGAAGCGCGGGAGATCGGCCAGGCGGCGCAAACGCTGGCCGAAGCGGAAGGGCTCACCGCCCACGCGGCAGCCGTGGCCAGGCGGAGAAGCTAAAGCGGCGGCCCAATCCAACTACTTGACAAACTGAGCGGAATTTGTTATACTTTCAAGAAATTGAACTATTGAACTAATTCATTAGGTATTACTATGCAAAACATCAAGATCAGCAAGTCGGAATCGCTCTCGGTTCACGTACAGCTTATGGAGCAATTGAAGTACCACATCCAAACCGGCACCTGGGAGCCAGGGGCCCAATTGCCGACGGTGCGCGAACTGGCCCAAGCTCTGCGCGTCAATTACAACACGGTGCGCGCGGCCTACCAGGAATTGGAGCGTCAAGGGTATATCGTCACCGAGCAAGGACGTGGGACGTTTGTCGCTGCAAATCCGCCACGCCCGCCCGAGACTCAACAGGCCACTTTGCTAGATCTGGTCGACGAAGCGTTGATCAAAGCCCAGGCGCTGGGCATTCCGGCCAAAGAGTTTGCTCGCACGGCATACGTCCGCGCCAAACTGTTTCAACCCACCCAGGCTGGCGTGCGCCTGCTCTTCTCGGAGTGTAACCGGGCCGATATGGAATACTATGCCGAAAGCATCCAAGAGGGCACCGGCGTGCAGCCCGAGATCTTCTTGCTGGATGAATTGAGAGAGCGTGAGCCTGAATTCTTCGGTCAGTTCGACCTGATCACCACGACGCTCTTTCACGTAGCCGAGGTTCAGGAGATGGTGGGCGTAGAGCACGCCGTGCTGGGACTGATGGTGGAGCCAGCCTACCTGGAAGTGCTGCTGGAAATTGGACGCCTGCCTCAAGGCGCTCGCGTGGGGCTGGTCTGCGCAAGCCAGGAAGGCGCCGAACAGATGCAGCGTGCACTGAGAGGTGTCGGGATGACTCACCTCAAGTTTTCCACTGCCGGAGCCGACCAACCACAGCAACTGGAAGAGGTATTCCAGCAAGCTGAACAAATCTACGTATCACGTCTCGCCCTGCGTGGGCATCGGGGACCCTGGCCTGAGGAGAAGCCCGTGCGCGAGTATGTGGACGACCTGGATCCGGCGGCTCTACGCTTGCTGCGAGGTCAGATCGCTCAAATTCGAACGGCAAAACAGGCAGACATTTGAAACACGCCCCAATCATATAGGCTCAGTGGAGGCGGTATCATTCATGCACAGTTCAGGAGCGTTAGCGGTTGTTTATGGTTTAGCATCAGCGGCCAGTTGGGGGGCAGCTGACTTCAGTGGTGGCTTCGCCAGCAAACGTAGCAACGTATACAGCGTCATTATCGCATCACAGCTTGTGGGGGCACTGTTTCTTACGGGTCTGGCATTTGCCCTGGCGGAGAGCATACCGTCACTGGACAACTGGATTCTGGGTGGCGTGGCCGGTATCTCCGGGGCACTTGGCCTGGTGGCCTTGTACACGGGACTTGCCAGGGGACGTATGGGGATCGTGGCACCCGTCACGGCGGTTGTGGCAGCCTCCTTCCCTGTAATTGTTGGAATACTCAACGAAGGACTTCCATCACCCCGGCGCCTCGCTGGATTCGGCATAGCTCTCATTGCCATCTGGTTGCTCTCACGCGCTGGCAATGGCGCAGTAACTCAGCTCAGTGAATTGGCCCTACCCACTGTAGCTGGATTGGGATTTGGCCTGTTCTACATTTTCATCGACCGAGTCAGCCATTCTGGAATCCTATGGCCGCTGGTCGCTGCCAGAATCGCATCAATTAGTATGCTATCTATGATCATCACACTGCGCCGCCAACGGGGGGTGCCTGCTACCAATCAGTTCCTCATCATTGCATTCGTGGGCGCCCTCGATGCCGGCGGGAACGCATTTTTTGCCTTAGCAACCCAGGTAGGACGGCTCGATATATCAGCCGTCCTCGCCTCCCTCTATCCTGCTACGACGGTTCTGCTGGCCTGGCTCATTTTGAAAGAGCGGCTGGTTCATCAGCAGTGGCTTGGGGTCATTGCAGCGCTCATCGCGCTTGTCTTGATTGCCTCGTAAGATGGCAGCTCAAACCAGATGACCCCTTATTGTACAACTTACATAAAGGAGCATCCACTATGATCGTGAGAGTCTGGCGAGGTGTGACACCCGAGGCAAAGGCTGACCAATACGTACAGTTTGTGAAAGCCACCGGTGTAAAGGATTATCGGGCGACTGAGGGCAATCAAGGCGTATTGCTTCTACGACGTGTCAGCGATGGGCGTGCAGAGTTTGTCCTCATTTCTTTCTGGGAGTCGTGGGATGCTATCCGGCGATTTGCCGGCGGCGACGCTAACAAAGCTGTCTATTATCCTGAGGACCAAGAGTATCTGCTCGCGCTAGAGCCGGAGGTCTTGCACTACGAAGTCTTGGTTAATACTTGAACTGCACTTGCATTTCATCTCCTGCGCTTGCGCAACTGGTCGAGCATAATAGCCACTACGATGACGAACCCCTGCACCGCCTGCAGCCAGTAGGCGGAGACTCCTACCAACACCAGGCCGTTGCGTAGCACCTGCATAATCGCGGCACCAATGAGCACGCCCAGGATCGTGCCTTCGCCTCCCATCAGGCTGGTCCCACCTACCACCGCAGCGGCGATGACATCCAGTTCATAGGATGACGCAGCGGTCGGCGCCGCCACGCCCAGGCGGGCGGTCATCAGCACACCGCCGATGGCGGTCAAGAAACCGCACAGAGAGTAAACCATAATCTTGACCCGATGGGTGTCAATGCCCGAAAGACCGGTAGCCGTCTCATTTCCCCCCACGGCATAAATGCGATAACCCCACACCGTGCGCGTGAGGAAAATAGAGGTGAGCACGGCCAGGACGAGCATAAAGATGAGCGGCAGGGGCACTCCGAAGCCAGCAATAGGGATGTCGTACTGGCCCAGGTTGCGGAAGGACTGGGGCAGATCACGCACCGGCCAGCCGCCGGTCAACCCGTAGCACAGGCCACGCGCCATGAGCAGGCTACCCAGGGTGGCGATGAAGGGGGGCAGCTTGCCCTTGGTGATCATCAGGCCATTGAGGAAGCCAATGACCAGCCCGGTTAGCAGTCCGCCTGCCACTGCCACGGGGACGGGCACCTGACGTGCCAACAACATGGCGCTGGCCAGCCCGGATATGCCCATCACCGAACCAACTGAAAGGTCGATACCGGCGGTGATGATCACCATGCATTGTCCAAAGGCGCTGATGGCGATCCACGAGAAGGCCCGCAAGATGTTGAAGATGTTGGTGCCGGTGAGGAAGGTGTCGGTATATATCGTCAAGAAAACTACCAGGGTGAGTAGAATCAGAAAAACACCAAATTCTTGCCGGCCGACGATGTCTCGCCAGGTTATCCCCCGAGGCCGTGCTATCGTCACCGTGCTCCCTTCCTGTGCCAAGCCTGTGTTGCTCATGCCTCGCCTCCTTTCGCCATCACGTGTAGGTTGTTTATCTCCCCGCTGGCATAAGCCATAATTTTCTCCTGGGTCGCCTCAGAGCGATCCAGGATGGCCGCCACACGGCCCTCGTGCATCACCAGGATGCGGTCACTCATACCCAGGATCTCTGGCAATTCTGACGAGATCATGATGATCCCCATTCCGGCCTGAGCCAACTGGCTCATCAGCGCGTGTACCTCCGCCTTGGCTCCCACGTCAATCCCCCGCGTCGGCTCATCCAGGATCAGCACCTGAGGATGCAAAGCCAGCCATTTGGCGAGCACCACCTTCTGCTGATTGCCGCCGGACAGAAACATCGCCTTCTGTCGCAGATGGGGTGTGCGGATATTCAGCTTACCCACGTAGCTCTGAGCCGTAGTATAGAGCGCGCGCTGATCTAACCAGCCGGCGTGAGAATGGTTGTCCAGCGTGGGCAGCACAATATTCTCCAGTACCGGCAGCTTGAGCACGAGCCCCTGCAGACCCCGGTCCTCAGGCACAAAGCCCAGCCCCGCCGCCACCGCATCGACGGGGGAGTTGATATTAACCTGCTTGCCATCGATCCATACCTCGCCGGCGTCCTTGCGATCTACGCCGAAAAGCAGGCGGGCCGTCTCTGTACGGCCGGCACCCACCAGGCCGGCGAATCCCAAAATCTCCCCCCGCCGCAAGGTAAAACCTACATCTTCCACTACGCCTCGGCGGGTGAGGCCTCGTGCCTCTAGAAGGGGGGCACCTATCTCCGCTTTCTCCTTATAGAACATCTCCGTCAGTTCCCGACCTACCATCATGCGGATGATCGCGTCGCTGGTGGCGCGGCTGATGGGCATGCTTCCTATGCGCCGGCCATCTCGCAGCACGACTACCCGATCGGCAATGCGGAAAACCTCTTCCAGACGATGGCTGATAAAAACAATGGCGATGCCCTGTTCCTTGAGCGTGGCAATGATCTCGAACAAGGTCTCTACTTCGTCCTCGCCCAAAGCTGACGTCGGCTCATCCATGACGATGATGCGAGCATCTACCGCCAGTGCCTTGGCCACCTCCACCATCTGTTGTTGGGCCACAGACAGATCGCGAATCAGCTCTGAAGCAGGCACATGGGCGCCGACGCGATCCAGATGCCCCTGCGCTTCCCGTTCCATGCGCTGCCGATCCACGAAATTCAAAAAACGTCCCAATCCCCCCTGCCGCGGCTCGCGGGCGATGAAGATGTTCGCCGCAGCGCTTTGGTTGGGGGTAAGGTTGAATTCTTGATAGATAATGGCGATGCCCAACTGTTGGGCGTGATGCGGGCTCTCGATTTCTGTTTCCTGGTCTTGCAGGAAGATGCGCCCCGCATCCTTGCGGTACGCACCGCAGAGAATCTTCATCAGGGTAGACTTGCCAGCGCCATTCTCGCCGACCAGTGCCACCACCTCGCCCGCCGCGACTTCGAAGTCCACGTCATCCAACGCTTGCACGCCGGGGAAAGACTTGGAGATGCCCTCCATGCGTAGTATCATCTCTGGATTACTCAATGGCGCTCTCCTTATCCGATTCGTAACTACTCAGGTTCCATCGTTGCCGAGGGTTGGCGGGAGGCGCACGACCTCCCGCCAACCCATCCAATCGCTTTAGCTACCTACCGCTGGACTTCCAGCATTACCTACTGCAGGCACTCGTAGGCGTCAGGCAGCGGCTGGGTGAAGTCGCTGCTGGCCCACATGTTGGCCATGGCGTCCACGTTGCACCGGGTGACGATGTCCATGCCGGAGTCGGTCCAGTCGTCGTAGCGGGTGCCCTTCGCGATGTAGTCGTAGATCATCTGCACCGTGTCGTAGCCCCAACCCCAATACTTCTGGCCGACCAGGCCCTGGACGTAGCCATCCTGCAGGAACTCCAATTCCACCGGCAAGGTGTCGAAGACGATGTTGGTCATCCCCTGGTTCAGGGCGGCATCCTCCCACAGCGGCATAGAGCCGCGCTCGGCAAACAGCGGCCACAGCCCCACGAAGAACCAGCCATTGAGGTCGGGATGCGCCTGCATCGTCTCTTCCACCACCTGCACTCCCAGGTTGATGTCGTCGTTGCAGTAGACGGTGGTGACGATCTCAATGCCGGGATAAGCCGCCACGCCATCCTTGAAGCCGCGGATGCGCTCCTCCAGGTTGAAGGCTCCCGGTACGCCGGTGAGCAGGGCCACCTTCCCCTTCTCACCCATGAACTGCACCAGCAGGTCAGCCGCCGCCTTGCCGCCCTGGTAGTTGTCCACGCCCAGGTAGGTGAAGCGCTGGCTGTCGGGCGAGTCGGAGTCCCAGGCCATGACCGGGATGCCCGCCTCCACTGCCTTGTTAATGGGATCCTCACAAGCCGAGGGGTCGTTACAGGAGATGCCGATGGCATCCACCCCCTTGGCGATGACGTCCTCCACAATCCGCGCCTGCTCCGCCGCGTCGGAAGCCACCGAGCCCACGTAGAGCACCTCTACCTCGGTCGGGCCAGCCTGCGTCAGCTCCTCTGCCTTCTTGAAGGCCCCATCCCGGCCCACCTCGAACACCGGGTTGTTGAGCGCCTTCGGGATCCAGGCAATCGTCAGCTTCTCCGGCGCGGCCGCAGGCGGCGCCTCAGCCGCACCCGCCAGGCACTCATAGGGGTCAGGCAGTGGCTGGGTGAAGTCGCTGCTGGCCCACATATTGGCCATGGCGTCCACGTTGCACTGGGTGACGATGTCCATGCCGGAGTCGGTCCAGTCGTCGTAGCGGGTGCCCTTCGCGATGTAGTCGTAGATCATCTGCACCGTGTCGTAGCCCCAGCCCCAGTATTTCTGGCCGACCAGACCATGGACGTAGCCATCCTGCAGGAACTCCAATTCCACCGGCAAGGTGTCGAAGACGATGTTGGTCATCCCCTGGTTCAGGGCGGCATCCTCCCACAGCGGCATAGAGCCGCGCTCGGCAAACA
>JAHELX010000111.1:0-4618 GCA_024643945.1 Anaerolineales bacterium | reverse complement strand
GCTCCTCTGCCTTCTTGAAGGCCCCATCCCGGCCCACCTCGAACACCGGGTTGTTGAGCGCCTTCGGGATCCAGGCAATCGTCAGCTTCTCCGGCGCGGCCGCAGGCGGCGCCTCAGCCGCTGGGGCCTCGGTCGCCGGCGCCTCGGTCGCCGGTGCCTCGGTTGCCGGCGCTGGAGTTGCCGGACCGGCACATGCGGACAGGGCCAGCCCCAACAGCACAATGACTGCGACCAGCTTGCTCAAACGCTCATTCATGGTTCCCCTCCTTCTGCAAATTGGGTACATGGGTCAACAGATCTCCATTGCTTTGTGGTAATCCAAAATTCGATAGCTCACCTCCTTCCATCAGGCTTTCGAAGTGCGTTGCACCTTTTCTTTTCTTTTATCTCCACCAGTATAGCAGAATACCGTCAATTTGCTCGTCTGTACCCCCTCAAATGCATATCGGATTTCCCCTATCGTGCATAGGGGGATTCCCCCTATCTATCCCACTCAAAAGAGTAGGCAATGAGTCACAAGGATGGTATAATATAATGTGGTGAAAGGGCTATGGACAAGGTGCGTATTCTGCTGGCAGACGACCACGCCGTGGTGCGGGCTGGGATCCGTAACGCGCTAAAAGAACTTCCCGATCTGGAGATCACGGGCGAGGTGGGGGACGGTCCGGCGCTTTTCGCGGCTTTGGACCATACGCAGCCCGATTGTCTGCTGATAGACGTGACAATGCCCGACTTTGAACCGGTGGCTGCCATCCGCGAGATTCGCGCGCGTTACCCGACTATGAGGATTCTGGTCGTCAGCGCCTACGACGACGATGTCTACGTGCAAGGGCTGCTGGGGGTGGGCGTTGATGGCTATCATTTGAAAGACCAGCCACTCAGCGACCTGCAACTGGCAGTGCAGCGCGTGCTGGGCGGTGAGCGATGGATCTCCAGTCCGTTGGTAGACAAGCTGGTAAACTATAAAGATGCATTGCCCTCTTCCCCCCACCTGACTACACGCCAGCGGGACATTCTGCGTCTGCTGCAACAGGGTTTTGACAATCAAGCCATCGCCCGGCGCTTGGGGCTGAGTGTCAAAACCGTCGAGAATCACCTCACACGCCTCTACCGGCAGCTCAATGTCCAGAGCCGGCTGGAAGCCGTCAATTACGTCATACAACATCCTGAAGTGCTGGCCACGTCGGGACAGGCAGCCGTTGCGCCTACTACTTCTCATGACACTCGTGTGCAGGAATCTATCACGCTGCTGCTGGTGGATGACAGCGCGCGCTACCGGCATCAATTGCGGCGTATGGTGGGCAAAGTGTGTCCTCGGGCTGGGATTTACGAAGCCGGAAACATCGGAGAAGCACTGCACCTGATGGAGCGGGTCGCGCCTCAGTTAGTGTTTGTCGACGTAGTGCTGGGTGAAGAGGATGGCATCCACTGTACCCGGCGCATTAAGGCGCTGTCGCCCCTGTCGCGTATCGTCTTGTTCAGCGCCTATCCCGACCGGGAGTTCCATCGGCGAGGTCTGGAAGCGGGTGCTGTTGCCTTCCTGGACAAGAAAGATCTGGACGCGGCTACGCTGCGCCAGATCATCAATGACATAATGGCCTGAGAAGAACAGCCTGGAAAGGCTGCTCCACCCATGGACAACAAAGCTGTTGCCTCACCACAAATCGGGGGAAAACCGGACCTGCTCAAACCTTTGAGTTGGGGCTGGCGCGTTCTGATTGGCCGCCAGAAGCTTGCCGTACTCGTTCTCCTGCTAGTCGTCGCTATCTTTTTAAGCCTGTGGACAGATACCTTCTTCACCAGCAATAATCTGGTCAACGTTTCGCGCGCGTTCTCGTGGATCGCCATCGCCGCCTTTGGCGAAAGCATGGTGATCATCATTGGTGGCATTGACCTGTCCGTGGGAGCCGTCATGGCATTGGCCGGGCTTGTGAGTGCCCTTTGCATGCAGGCCGGCCTTTCGGTGCCGTTGGCGGTCGTTGCCGGACTGCTGACCGGGGGTGCGGTGGGCTGGCTCAATGGCACCATGGTCGGGCATGTCAGGTTCCCCGCTTTCATTGTAACCCTGGGGACCATGAGTATCGCGCGCGGAATCGCGTTTGGCCTGACCGGGGGATGGCCGGTGCGTGACCTGCCTCAGGGTTTTCGTGCGCTGGGCCAGTATGACCTGCCCCTGGGACCCTGGTTCGTACCCCTGCCGGTCCTGTTTATGCTGGGCCTGGCGCTGCTGGTCAGCCTGTTGCTGGGCCAGACAGTGCTGGGGCGTTATATCTACACCCTGGACAGCGGCGAACGGGCGTTGCTCGTCTCCGGCGTTAATGTCGTTCAACTCAAGGTGCTGGTCTACACGTTGTGTGGGCTGTTGACGGCCGTTGGCGGTTTGCTGCTGACCGCGCGCCTGGGGGTTGCGGCTCCTACGGCGGCGGTTGGCTATGAGCTCGACATTATCGCTGCGGCTGTCATCGGCGGGACCAGCCTGTTCGGTGGCGAGGGAAGCGTTTTGGGGGTCTTGTTAGGCGCCGCCATCATGCAGATGTTACGCAACGGGCTGGTGCTTTTGGGGTTTCCTGCCTACTGGCAGACTGTGGCGATTGGAGCTATGATTCTGATGGCCATCCTGCTCGATTACTGGCGACGACGACAGGTTCTACAATGATCTACGAAGACCCTCAGGGTCTCGTGTCGATGAGAAGGTTTTTCTAAATGGAGCCATTGTTAAGAGCCGTCAACCTTTCCAAGGCGTTTGGCACCTTGCCGGTTGTACAACAGGTGAGCCTGACAGTCTATCCGGGTGAGGTCGTGGGGCTCGCCGGGCAAAGTGGATCGGGCAAATCGGCGCTCTTGATGTTGCTGGCTGGCCTTTATGCCCCTAATGAGGGTGACCTCTATTTCACCGGCCGGCGGCTCCGGCGCCCTTTTCGGGCACGAACCCTGGGCATTGAAGTCATCCATCAGAAGCCAGACCTGGCCGAACGCCTGGACATTAGCGACAACATCTTCCTGGGAAGCGAAATCGGCTGGCCTTCGCTGGCCAAATGGCTGGAAGTGCCGAACCGGCGGCGGATGGAGAAGGAGGCAGCCCGTATCCTGGCCCAATTGGACGTGCGCTTCAGTTCGCTGCGCGAAAAGGTAGCTAATCTGTCGAGTGAACAGCGCCAGATGATCGCCGTCGCTCGCGCCATGACCCGCCCCTACAAGCTCATCATCATTGACGACCCAACGTTATTGCTGAGCTACCCCTACCAGCAGAAACTGCTCTCCCTGATTCAGATGTGGCAACAACGGGGCACAGCCGTCATCTTTAGCAGCAACAACCTGGATCACCTGTTGGCGGTGACCGACCGGATCATCGTTCTGCGCCAGGGACGTCGCGCAGCCGAGTACCGCACCGACCAGACGGACCGCGAAGAAATTGTGGCTGCGATCGTGGGCACCACCGACCGCCAACAACTCACGCCTATCATTTGGGCCCTGGACAGCTACTATTGCGCCCGGGAGCAAAGCGAAAAATTGCGCCATAGCCAGGTGTTGCTGGAGCGGGACCTGGCAGCCCAGGACACGCTGAAACGGGAGATCATTGACCAGTTGGCGGAACAGATCAATGCCCTGGACAGTGCCAACGCAGCCTTGCAGGATGCTCAGCGCCGACTCTTGACCGAGCTCGAGCAGGAGCGCAAACATCTGGCGCGCGAGATTCACGACCAGGTGATCCAGGATCTGCTGGGGGTCAACTATCAGTTGGAAGAGATTGAAGCAGACGGGGCCGCGATGCCAGCGGTCAGGGATGAACTGGCGGACATTCGAGAGAGCATTCGAATGCTGGTAGACAACCTGCGTCACATCTGTGGCGACCTGCGCCCGCCCACCATTGACAGCCTGGGGCTGGGCGCGGCCCTCCGCTCTTGCACCCGGGATTGGGCTGAACGAACTGGCATGTCCCTGACCCTCGACCTGGACTCCAACTTAGGCCGCATGCCCGAGGCCATTGAACTCTCCATCTTCCGCATCGTGCAAGAGGGACTGAACAATGTGCACAAGCATGCCGGCGCCAGTGCCGTCCAGGTGTGTCTCAAGCACACATCGCCGCGCACCCTGATGCTTTCCATTGCCGACAATGGAAACGGGTTGGAGGACGGCTTCGATCTCTCGGCGTTCTCGGCCGAGGGGCACTATGGACTGCTGGGCATCAGCGAGCGCGTGGCCTTGTTGGGAGGGCGTTTGAAGTTGCAGAACCAGGATGGGGGTGGGTTACTGCTCCAGGTGGAGATACCGCATCCCAGGGTGGTATAACCTGGCGGGCGCGGAATGGAATTTGACACCCCAAGGGTATCCCACTATAATGTGCCCTGGAGATGGGCCGCTAGCTCAATTGGTAGAGCAGCTGACTCTTAATCAGCGGGTTACAGGTTCGAGTCCTGTGCGGCTCACCTGAACATAAGAGTAAAGAAAATACCACTAAATAGAGTGGTCGAGGGCCTCCGCTTCGGGAGGCCCTCAGTCTTTTGACTGCAATTTTGCTGCAACAGGGGTCTCTACCAAATCACCCTGGCTCACTTGTGCTCCACCCACCATTCAATGAATTCCACACTCTCGCCTTTCTCATTCAGCTTGATAAACC
>JAHELX010000110.1:2599-12707 GCA_024643945.1 Anaerolineales bacterium | reverse complement strand
GCCATAGAGGGCGAAAAAGATCGGGATCGCCAGAGCCGTGAGAACAATATTTAGAAGACCAAGGTTGCGAAGTCCAAGAAACCAATTGTTCTGAAAGAGTGTGAACCAGTCGATGACGGTTTCAGCGCCAGACGACATCCCCCCTCCTGGAAGGAAAGTGATGATAATCTCGCTTAGCCCTACCAGTACTGCCATCAGGGCAGCCGCACCACCGACTTTGTAGAGACTTTTCCAGTTGGAATCTGCAGTTTCGGCATCCGTAACCTGATTTGGTTTTAATTGCGACATTTTATTCCCCGTATTATCATTTTATTGGCTTCTTGATTTCACTTGTAGACGCGCATTCAAATCTGGGAGGCACCATCGAACCGGGCCGATATGGTTTACCTTCCCTCGCCGTGTTCCGTACAAATCTCGCACATTTTGATCTCTTTTCAACGGTGACAACGATGCGCGGCGCACTCACCGAAGCCGTCAACTCAGGAATGTTTGACAGAATCGCTCAAGAAGCCAGCGACCGTCCCCCAGAAAGCTTCTGATTCCTCGATGAACGGGTAGTGACCGCTGTGCTCGAAGTAAATCACCTGGGCGTTCCTGATGCCCCCGCCCAATTCTTCCGAACAGGCAGGCGGATACTGAGGGTCGTAACGGCCACACAGGATCAAGGTCGGTGCCTCGATCTCGCCCAGGCGCGGGGCATAGTCCAGTTTCCTCGCCACCCGATGCCAGTCGGTGCGGCCCCGCTTGGGGCGCAGCCAGTCGCGCCACCTGACCTTTTCTGGCTCGGCGTGACTTGGGTCGCAGAAGGAATGGCGCTTAATGAAGTTGAGCATAATCTGCTGGGGGCCCAGACGCGGCCACAGGATGTGCAGTATGCCCAGCAGCGCCATGCGCCAAAAAGCGGGGTGGCTGCGGTTCCAGAGCGCGCCGGGCGCCTGCATGTAGGCTGGCCCACCCGAACCCGTGCCCACCAACACCAGGCGCTTGACCCGAGCCGGCTGCTCGATGGCGTAGGCCAGCACGGCCAGACCGCCCATGCTGTGCCCCAGCGCATCGACCGGCCCGGACACCCCGCCCACGTCGAGCGCCTCGTTGGCGCATTGGTGCATTTCGGCCATACCCAGCCGGGCAGGCCGGGTCGATTGGCCCGACCCCGGCGGGTCGAAGGTGATCACCTGGCGACCGAGTTGGATCAGGTCATCGATCAGAGCATCGGCGGTGCGGTCTCCGGGTTGCTGAAACCGGTGCGGCCCGGGCATCAGAAAGACTGGTTGGCCGCTCCCAATGCAATAAACAGCGAGACCGTCGTGTATCACGCGCGCATTTATCTCTATTGTCCGTTCCGACATCATTTTTCTTACAGGCTACCTCGCGCCCCGTCGTAAGCCTCGAAGGAATTTCCCAATGTAGCGCCCCATATCTGCGGCGATCGGCGGCGGCGTCTCCGGATGTGAGTCGCGGCATGCTTCTTCAAGGGGGGCAGGCCACTTCTCCTGAGAATGAACGATCGTTCCAGGCGCCTCCGCATTCTCCAGTACTTCCAGCGCTTGCCGAATGACTCTCATTTGTTGTTCCTTGTTGTGGGGCTGCCCCAGGATGTGGCCAAAGGGGAACTCCACTGCCAGTGTCCTTGGAACGCCGATCTTCGCAGCCCAGTATGGCATGTTGGTCACCATGATCGTCGACAGACCTGCTGCTTCAAATGTCCGTGCCAGCACGGGCACGTTGGCTGCACACTCAGGTCAAGCCGTGGTGAGCAGGACACAATCCACCTCTTCGGCAATTAGCTGTTCAGCCACCTGTGGGCCATGCACCTCCTTCCACCCCGCCAGATTCGCCGGAAAACCCTGGTATCCCATAAAGGAGTAGGCATGACTTGCAAGTCCGTGGATCCGGCCTTCTTCGGCGAGCTCTTGAAACCGTTGGATCGGAAGCAGGATATTCATGTCTTTCAGCACATCGCGTTTGTTGATGTGAAAGTGACTTACGCCTACCTCTTCCGGCTTTATGCCTGCAGGGAGGGTGCGAAAGCTAGGATCACCCCACGTCGGTTCCTGTCGCTCCCGCTCCAAATCAAATGGGGGCTCGTGCCCTTTGTGATACAGGCCGCCAGAAGTCACCAGTCCAAATCGGGATTGGTTCAAAGGCCGAGTTAAAGGCGACCACGGGATGGGAAGTTCGGTTTCGACTTTGGTCAGCTTATAGTATCGACTTACGAGTCTCGACGTGTATCTAAAACTATCTACTTCCATCAGCCTCTTAGCCTTCTTAGAACAAGAAAGGGATAAACATCTTAGTCTGTTTCAAATAATCTTGATAGGCAAGACCAAAAAACTGCACGTTCTCAGTTTCTTCCATCCTGGCAGTCATTGTGAGCGCGAAAGTTGAAATCACAGCCAGGAAAACACCCACCCAGGAAGGATTTTTGAAAAACACTCCCCAGGACAGAAATAGAAGCGAACTGTAAAGAGGGTGCCGAATGTAGCGATAAGCCCCTACCTTCACCAATTCGGTTGTCTTTTCCATACCTAGCAACGACGGATCATCTCGCTTACTGTCCGGTTTCCCCGCCTTACGCAATAGCTGAACCCCATGAATGACCAAAAACAGAGAGACCACGAGCAAGAGCCAAGCAATTACCTGATGCATACTGAACGGCTCATAAAACCAATAATCAAGGTTTAACAGAATTGAGGCCAGAATCGCTTCCCAGGCAAAGAAACGGTAAAAGCCATGAGAGCGAAAATCGCGCAACGAGGCCCACGACACCCAAGCAATCCCTACAGATGCAACTGTAAAAACAATCACCTTGAATTGGAAAGTCATGGTGTTAGTCCTATAGCCTCAGCGGCGGCTCTCGCTCAGATGGGGTTGCTGCGAGCGTTGCTGCTTGAGCGTAAGCTGCCGTCCCCAGGACTATGGTAAGCAAGGCTAACAAGGAAAGGGTTTTGAATTGCATCGTTCACCTGGTCGTGTCCCATGTGAATAGTCCCTTGTTTAGTATACCGAACCAAGCCCCGCCTGTCATCGGAGGAAGGAAGGATTTATCATACGCAAAAAGGACCGCCTTTCGGGCGATCTTTTTCCACACAGCGCGTAGCGGGTGTTACGACAAATGCTGTAACCTGATTTCCAAGGCATTTCACAGATTTATCACGAAATACCAAATAACTGCATGCCAAAGCCGATGAACTCCGGGAACCTTCCTTCTGGGACATGGACCCAGCCATCTTGCACACGCAAGAAGAACGAACCCGCGGCGTCATACCCCCGCGAGTTGATTGGTTTCCCATCGCCTCGTTTGGCCGCCCAGACTCTGGCTGTCACAAACCAGACATGCGGATTGCTTCCATCGAACGAATTCGTGCCCGCGTATTGGATTTCAACCCTTTCCACGTCGATCCAACTCTCAGTTACGAGCACACGCATGCCGTCTTCAGGCGTCGCGTAGACGCCTTCCCTTTTCGCAATTTCCAGGTTGAGGGTCGTATGCAGCCACGTCGTGGCCAAGAAAACCAAGACAAACTGGGTTACCAGCGAAGTGACGACTGCAAGGATCACCAGGGACTTTTTTAACTGTTTCATGATGCCCTCAGCACTTGGCCATCGCCGTGGGGCTGGCGGTGACCCAACAATGCCGCATCGGGCGGGCGTCCTACGGGCGAAACTATTTTGAGGGAGCTATTCCCCCAGATATTAATCCGACAGTAATGGGTTGAGCTTCTGTAGCACCTCGGTCACTGTCGCAGTAGGTAGCTTGCAAATCAACTCCGCCTGGCGTGCCTGCCAAGCCAGACTCTTTACCTGATCTGACAAGATAACACCAGCCACCTCTAAATCCTCAGGGATCAACACTTCAAACGGGTAGCCTTTGATTTGACGGGTGATAGGGCATAATATGGCAAGCCCCACCTTGCCATTATAAGCACCTGGCGACAGAACCACCGCTGGCCGGCGCCCTGCCTGTTCGTGCCCTGCCTGAGGATTCAACGTAATCCAAACAATGTCTCCACGGTCAGGAACGTAGGCCATCGACTACCACACCTCGTGACCTACGGCTGGTCCTGTATCCAATTCACGGTGCAAGTTATCCTCAGTGACTCCTGCCAACAGTTGCTCAAGGCTCAACGCCGGTTGATGCACCGGCATAACCACAAGTTTGCCATCCGCCAGCGATACCTCAACTGGGGTATCTTGTTCCAATCCGACTTCATTGGCAAGGGGTTTGGGGATACGTATTGCCAGACTATTACCCCACTTTTTCACATGGGTTAGCATTTGGACACCTCCCGAAGTATCTACAAAGATGATACATCGGTTTTCAATTCCAGGCAAGCTTAGCACGAGGCAATTCACCTGGCCACGCTTAGAGCGGCGGGCGCTGCCAACCGCCTAAAGCGGCCTCAAGATAATGGGCTACCGCCAGCGCCAGGTCCTCGTGCCAGGGGCGAGCCACGATTTGAAGGCCGATGGGCAGGCCTTCGGGCGATGTGCCGCCGCGCACCACCACAGCCGGCCAGCCGGTGAGATTGTAGATGCGGGTGTAACTCCAGCCAATGCCTTTGTCGAAGACGGTCTCGTGAGACATGGCAGGATAGGCATTCACCGGACAGATAATCACCTCATATTTCTTTAAGAAGGAGATCATGGCGCTGCGCACTCTGTCCAGCCTGGTTAGCAGTTGTGTGAACTCGGCGGAGGAGATGGCCTCCCGCTCCAGGAAGCGTTTCTGCAGTACGGGATGAACCTCGGTAGTTCCGGCTTCGTCGAGCAGCCGGCGTATCCAGGCGCTGCCGTCGGCCACGGCCAACTCCATCCACATTCCCGCGGCGTGTTCAACCTCAGGCGGCCGGTTCTCCTCCACCAAGACATCCTCGTTGGAGAGCATAGCCGCGGCAGTCCGCACGACGTCAACTGTTTCGGGAGTGGGGGACACAACACCATTATCGGCGTAGAAGGCGACGCGCAGGCCCTTGAGCTCGACTCTCCTGGGATTACCCAGCGGCATAGGCACCAGCGCCGGATCACGCCAGTCGACGCCGGCAATAAGGGGGAGCGTTAGCATGAGGTCTTCGACGAAGCGCGCGATGGGGCCAACCTGCGTCAGCATATCCATGGCGCCCACGTCGTAAGAAATGATGTGGCCGGTTCTGGGCACGCGACCTGAGGTCGGCTTGATCCCGGCAACCCCACAGAAATGCGCCGGCTGACGAATACTTCCCCCGGTGTCACTGCCACAATCGAGCGGAGACCCACCCGCCGCGACGATGGCTGCCGCGCCGCCGCTGCTGCCGCCGGGAGTCAGCGCGGGGTCATAGGGATTGTTCGTCCGGCCGTAGATCAAATTATCGGTTTCGATGGAGAGCGTCAGTTCCGGGGTGTTGGTCTTGCCCAGCAAGATGGCGCCTGCGGCGCGCAGGCGCGCCACCACCGTCGCGTCCTGGGCCGGGACGTAGGACTGCCGGCCTTTGGTTCCTCCCGTGCTGATCACGCCGGCCGTATCCAGCGAATCCTTGATGGTCATCGGAACGCCATGCAGCGGGCCCTTGACCTCTTCCCGGTCAAGGGCCGCGTCGGCTGCGCGCGCCTGATCACGGGCTGCCTCGGCTGTCACCTGGACGACCGCATTCAGCCGGGGGTTCACGGCTTCAATACGCGCCAGGTAGGCATCCACCACCTCTAGCGAGGAGACCTGTTTGGTACGAATGGCTTTGGCTAAAGCCGTTGCCGAGGCAAAGATGAGTTCGTCCATAGCTTCTTCCACCTGTTTACCCGACTTGCAACCTGCGCCATTACTCTAACGTCGTTAGCGGCGCACCGAGCAAAGCATTCACTACGGTCGGGTCCATTGTATCACAT
The DNA here is from genome assembly GCA_024643945.1 of Anaerolineales bacterium. The sequence continues at coordinate 6,848 of JAHELX010000110.1, read as the reverse complement.
CTGCTCCCCACTTTCAACGCTTTTGTAGAACTCTAATTTTTTGCATTCCACCCCGAATGTGATATAATGCTGGTTAGGATATGGTGACCATAGCTCAATAGGCAGAGCATCTGGTTGTGGCCCAGAAGGCTACGGGTTCAAGTCCCGTTGGTCACCCCTTGCTGCCCTCGTAGCTCAGTCGGCAGAGCAACCGCCTTGTAAGCGGTCGGTCATCGGTTCGAGTCCGATCGAGGGCTTGGCCTATTCCCAGTTATTGCAACAAAGCCTCGCAGGGAACGCCGTGGGGTTTTTTTGTTATACCCAACGCACGTGGGTATTATATAAGGCCCCTGGGGGATTCCTCATTTCTTGCCTGACCGTCTTCTCCGGCGTCCGCTTTTGGCCTTCCCGGCCTTGGAGGGCTTTGGGCGACCGGCCGGCGGCTTGGGGCGCAACCAGTCCACCGCGCCTGGCGTCCGCCGCCAATGGGAGAGATAGTGAGCAGCGTAGGTCACGGCTTCATTGTCGTCTCCCCAGCCAATGTAGTCAGGCAGGCGGGCGGGGATGCGCTTGCGGCCGGTCAGGTAGGCTGGCACGTGAGGGTTCATTCCCAGGGCTGTCCGCAAGGCATCTTCCGCTTCCTGGCTCGCGCCGCCCGCCCGGCGAAAGGCCAGCAGGGCGCGCGTGTAAAGCCACTCGGCCGTTCCATCTTCCTCATACTGCTTGAGCAACTCCCACGCTTCGGCGTCTCGGTCTAAGGATAGCAGCAGGTTGAGGAGGGTAGAGCGGATGCCCTGGTTATCACCAGGGTTCAGATGCAGCATGTCCCGGTAATGGGGTAGGGCCTCTTCTTCGCGGCCCAGTTCCCACAGGGTATTGGCCAGGCCCAGGCGGGCGCGCATATACGGGCGGGTTTCCAGCAGGCCCCAGAAGTGGCCGGCGTTCTTCTTAAAATAGGCTTTGCCCAACGCCCGTTCTCCGGCCTCCACTCCCTGCTGGTAATATTCCAGGGCACGCCCCAGGCTGCCGGCTTCCTCCTCGGCCAGGAGGACGTAAGCGTCGGCACAATCAGGCGAAATAGCCAGCGCCTCGTGGGCCAGGATGATGCGCCGGCCGGGGTTGCGCTCCTCCCAGGCCTGGTACATCAAGTCCTGGGCTTTTTGCAGCTCGGGGGATCCAAAGCGCCCGCCAATCTGCGCCATCGTCCCTTCCATGGCCCGCCGGTCAAACGCCGGAAATCCCTCCTCATCCTCCCCTTCGAGTTGGGGCCATTCCCCCATGTGGACCGGGCGACTCTCCCTGGAGAGGGTGCCGCCCGGATACTTGATGTGTACGCTGGTCTCGCCCGCGTGGGTAGGCACCGAGAGGGTAGCTTCGGCCGGCAGGTAATCACCCCGACCATCCGGCTGCAGATGATCGCGTATGAAAATGGGGATGGCCCGCAACGCCGCCTCGTACCAGGCCAGGTCGGCGCGCGAGGGACGCCCGACCTGGCCTTCATGTTTATAGACAATAGGAATGGGGTACGCTTGCTTATCGGCCACTTCCCAGCCATAGCGCTGAATCGCTTCCAGGTCGTCGAAGGGCACCAGGGTGACCTCCTCGAAGAAAAAGGAATGACCCCCCTCCGGTGGGAACATCTCCAACGGATGATCGGCCGGCTCGAACACGCGTTCGACGTCTTTCCAACGCCGGTACATGGCGAGGCCGTACTCGATGCCCGCGGCGCCCATCACCTGGGCGAAACGAGCCTGGCGCTCGGGAGAGACACGCACCGCCAGGGTGTGTTGGTCGGTCAACTGCACCCAGGGGGCGGCGCGGTAGAATTCGGCGGCTGCGGCAAAGAATCCCCCCACCAGTTCCGGCGTGACGCCCCTCGCCGACAGCAGACCTGGGGGCTCTGGCTTACCCCGCAGGTGGAGCTCCAGATCGTGGATGACTTCATCCACTGCCTCGGGACGAGGATTGTGTTTGACCCCAATGCCGATCTTCTCCAGCGCTGGCGTGAGGGCCGCCGCCAGCTTGGCATCTTCAAACTCAATGTGCATAGGACGATGCGCTTTCTGACGCATCCCCTGCGGTGGCTCATCCATCGCCTGAGAGAGTATCTGCTCCATCTGTTCTGGATTGGGGGGCTCCGGCACGATTTCCCCCCTCTGAATCATCCCAAAGTCCAGATTTAAGATCAGGACGACAAAGGGACGCGCGGGGTCTTCGTCAGGGGGCGTGATCCAGATGCGAAGGTGACGGACGGCCACATGCCAGGTTTCTGACTGCTGAGGCAGGTCAGCGGGCGAACGGCGGGATTTACGTACCATAGATCATCTCCAGCCAATGACAAAGGATAAGCAAACGATCGACGAAATGGCGCCAGTACACAGGGGTGATTATACCACAAATCCTCTGGCGGTGGGAGCGAACTTGGTTGGGTGGCTGGTCGCCCAAAACCCTACCGCCGCCGCTTGGTCGGCTAACATAGAACACTTGGGCAAAGGGGTCCAGGGAAAGTGTAGCGAAGCAATAGGAGCGACAATCCTTGTCCCTGTCACTCTGGTGGTGCCCTGCAGGGTATACTCATCCCTGAACCTTTTTAGTAAGCTTTGCAGGTAAGAAGTGGGCGAATAGCTGTTGACGTCTCGTGGGATTTGGCTTATACTGGGAACGGAGGTGATGTAGATGAAACCGAATTCAATCCAGGTATCATTAGATAACTTGGGCCGTATTCTAATATCACCGGCGATTCGAAATCGTCTGGGTTTGTCTCCAGGGATGACTTTGGTTGTCGAAGAAGGCGACAACGGCGGTGTGAGACTGCGCGTCCAGTCAGAATCGGCTATGCTGGTAGACAAAGGGGGCGTGTTAGTCGTCAAGGCTGAACCACTTAGTGACCTGGCCAACATCACTCGGCACGAGCGTGATCGCCGCGTGTTCGATCTTTCTCAACGAGTGGGCCTGTGAGAATTCTCCTTGATACTTCCGTATTAGTGGCTGCAATGATCGAGGCCCATCCAGCGCATGCCCTGGCCTTACCCTGGCTGCAGCGAGTGAGGGATAGGGTAGACATTGGTCTGGTCGCAACCCATTCCCTGGCGGAACTCTATGCCATTCTCACGACTTTACCCATTAAGCCTCGCATCTCTCCTGTAGTCGCTCAGCAGTTGATCAAGCGAAATGTCCTCGATGTATGCGAAGTGGTATCGCTGTCTGGCAAAGATTATGCAACAGTTATAGACCGTCTGTCCGATCTGGGTATCACTGGTGGCGCAACCTACGATGTGTTGATTATGCACGCCGCTTCGAAGGCAAAGGCTGATCAGGTAGTGACACTCAACGAACAGGACTTTCGCAGAGTGCATCCCGATCTGGCCGACAGGATTTCCTCTCCCTAGCAGCTTGTCGGAGAAAGACTTATGATTACTTCTCCGTACCTGCCAAACGTTCAATCTCCGAGACGACCCGGTCCAGTTCCTCGACCAGCGGGGTCGGGTCAGCGGCCTGGAGCGTCTCGACCAGCGCGCGGTAATACCACAGCGTCCCCTCTTTGCCGCCGTTGAAGCGGCTCCAGAGCGCCTCGCCCAAGGCCCGGTAGTCGGCCAGGATGGCCCGGGCGTTATGCAGCTTGTCGGCGGCCGAGACCAGGCGCACCGAGGCCGAGGCCTGGCGCAGGTGGGCGATGTACGCCTCCTTACGTTCTCGCCAGGGTGGCTTGGGGGACGTCCAGGCATCGGTGCAGCCGGCCACAATCTCCGCCACCCTATCCCCGAAGCGACGGCGAATCTCCCCCAGAGCGACCGCGCCCCCCTGGTCTTCCACCGCGTCGTGGAGTAGGGCGGCGATGGCCTCGTCTTCGCCAGCACCTTGTTCGAGGACGATGCTGGCAACCCCCAGCAGATGTGCGATATAAGGGATGGTGGTCTCTTTGCGCACCTGGCCGGCGTGCCACCGGACTGCCAGGATCAGGGCCTCCTCGAAACGGAGCGAAAGAGTCATCCTGAGATTCTCCTATAATGTTTAGCTTCAGTATGAATTCCGGCTCGACTGACAGTCCGCCCCATCTCGCCCGCGCCAGCTATGACTTTGTTGCCAGGCGCAATTCGGCCGAGATGGGCAACTCAAGCAAATCACTGCGCAAGAGCCGTGTAGAGAAGAAGAGCACTTCCAGATTCTCGATCTCTCCGGTGACGGGATTGAGCCGTGCGATGACTTCATCGTCCAGTTCTTCGGATTCCTGCTCTGCGTAGGCGGGTCTTTTATTGATATAGAGAATGTC
>JAHELX010000110.1:0-2499 GCA_024643945.1 Anaerolineales bacterium | reverse complement strand
TCGAAGCTGGCGATCTGCAGGTCGCCCTGGGGACTGAGCGCGGCTACGTTATAGCCGCGCTGGTTGGGCGATACGTCTACGCCGTTGACGTAGATGTGGCCAAAATCACCCACTTCCTTACCGGCGCTCTGGACGAGGAGCGCGACGGAAGAGGCGCCCAGGGGGGATGGGGCCTGGGGGATATCCTCCTCCTGGAGCAAAGAAGCGACGGGATACAGCCGGTCAAAGTGGAGGCGGATTTCGTTCAGGCCGGCCTGGGTCGTTTCGGCCGGCAGGGTGAGCGTATATTCGCCCCAGCCTGGACGCAACGAGAGGGGAGCGGAGCGCCAGCCGTTGGTGCTGACGACCAGACGCTGCTCTTCGCCCGATGCGGAGTGCCCCGTATGGGGTACGAAGAGGCGCAGCGTCACCTCTTGCCGTTCTCCATCCAGCGGCACGAACAGGCGCGCGGTCTGCCGCTGCGCCCAGATGGGTTGATCCACAATCGCTCCCCAGCCCTCACCCAGGTACAGGCGGGCCAATGGCGCGCTCGCGCTGATCTCCACCCTGCTCGGCAGCGGGGGCAGGTTCACCCGGTAGACGCTCATGGCAGGATCACGGTGCGTTCGCTGCACCGGCATCACTCCCTCGACGTAGGGCAGAGTCGCTTCGGAGGTACAGGGAACGTTGCCGGAGACGTCTTTACCGCATGGGCGAACCACCACGTATTGGATGTCAAAAAAGCGCAGCACATCACCAGCAATGGCCCGGTCGGCCTCCCAGCGTTCCGGTGGCAGTTGGTGTCCGGTCTCCAGGGCCAATATGGAGTTGATGACCGGAGCCTGGGTGAAATATTGAAATTTGAACTCCGGGTTGCGGCTGGTGTTGCCTTGCAACAATTGCCGGCCGTGAACGGTCTGGTAGAATTGCCCGAACATAAAGCCGGGATGATGCGGCCCGGTGATGCGGAATCCGTTGCGCCACGCCAACGGGATGTCGAGCAAGATGAATTGGCCTGGCTCGGCGGCGATGGGGGTGTACGGCGCGGGGAGCGTCATATCGGATTGGGGCAAAGGAACGGAAAGATGCTCAAACAAGAACAAAGCCGACAGCAAACAACCGGCAGCAGGCAACAGAATCCCCTGCCTGCGCCTGGTAATGCTTCGCCCCAGCGCCTCAATTCCCATAGCGGCCAGCATCGCCAGCGACAGCACCAGCAGCACGCTATAGCGGCTGGGGTAGCGGTTGCCTTTGAAGAACGGGAGAGACTGTAAAATGACAAAGGGGCCAGGGATGCCGGTGTCGGCCCCATTAACGTGGACGGTAGGCCCCAGCGATAACCAGGCAAAGCATAGGGCTGCGATCAGCCAGAACCCTCGGCGATGTAGAGGCGTATGGCGATTGGCTACCAGCCCGACCGCTGCCAGAATCAGCAGGGTGAAGCCCAGGTAAATGTGTTGGCCTTTGCTGAAATCGGCGATGCCGGTGTGTCGCACCCAATCGCCCCAAAGAGGGTGATGCATCGTCGGCACCAGGAAGCCGGCCAGGTCGGCGGAATAAGTCTCAGCAAAGCCACTGCCCTGCACCCAGAAATCCCCTTCAGCCCGCATATCAGGCAGCATGGCCGCCAGCAGAGGCGAGATGCCAAGGACGAAGAGAAAGGCCAACACGAGCAGATTGCGAAGAGCGAAGACAATTTCCCGAGAAGAGACTAGAGATGGGAGATGGGAGATTCGCGCTTTGACGTTTGACGTCGGAAATTTGACGCTGGTGGCAGTTTCGTAAGCCACGTACAGAGCGACGAAGACCAGGAGGAACGAGGCATAGGTCATCTCGGCCCAGGCTTGCATGATGAGGAAGAGAGCGGCCAGCAGCGGCCAGCGCAGTGAAGATAGATCGCGCCGGGACTTGAACACGAAAAGGAGCGCGTAGGGCACCCAATGGCTGCTGGCGATGTTGAACTGGCCGAGCGATACATAGAAGAGCTGGCTGCTGGCAAAGGCGTAGAAGCCACCGGCGATGGCGGCGGCCCCAAGGGGCAGGGAATCGGGGATCGGGGAATCAGGACTCGGGGAATCAGGACTCAGGGACTCAGGACTCAGGGAATCAGAGAATTCCAGTTCCTGGTTCCCCGATTTCCTGAGTCCTGATTCCTGATTCCCTGATCCCTGATTCCCTGAGTCCTGATCCCTGATTTCCTGATTCCCTGATCCCCTGAGTCCTGATCCCTGATTCCCTGAGTCCCTGATTCCTGCCTCCCTGACTAGCAAAAACATCCCATAACCCCCGACCACCATGGTAAACCACATATGCAGGTTGCTGGCGGTTACCACGCCCAGCGTTAGGGTTAGCGGCATAGCTGTCAGGGCATTGAGGACGGTCAGGGTGTAAAAGGCGAGGTTGACGCCGATGGGGTAGAACATATAGTCGCTGAACAGGGGATTGGTCTGCAGGGTCAACAGCGCGTGTTTCACCCACCACAGGTTCCAGGCAATGGCCGGGTCGTCACCGCCGTCGCCG
>JAHELX010000733.1 GCA_024643945.1 Anaerolineales bacterium | reverse complement strand
ATTTCCTCGTTGTTGAAGAAGTCCTCATCGGCGGCGATGGCCGCCACCAGGTCTTCGTCCTCGACTTCGTACTCCTGCACGAAGCGGCGGACGGCGCGCCGCAGGCCCTCCTCGAAAGCCTGGTTGAAAGCGGCGTCGGAGCGCAGCTTCTTGATCTTGGCGGCGACTTCCTCGCTGGCGTATTTCCTGGCCTGTTCGGAGACGAAGTCCACCAGCGTGTCCAGGGCCTGTCGTTTCAGGCTCTGGGGGATCAGACCCAGTATGTCGAATTGAAGCATGGCCACCTCTCCTCCTTTTTGACGCTACGCGCAAACAGGGAGTCAGAGTCAGTCATCGCGCCGGGAGGCCGCTTCGTGCTTGGCCGAGTGGTTTCGACTCTGATCCAGCCAGGCCTCAATCTCAGAGCGGCGATAGCGCCACATCTTGCCCACCTTCATAGCCGGAATTTGACCCCGCTGCGACCAGAGGTACAAGGTAGACACGTCGACCTGCAGGTACTCCGCCACTTCCTTGATGCTCATCAAGCGCTCATCGGTCATTCGACTTGCCTCCTGGGGTAAGAAAGGAGGATGAAAACGCCCAACAAATCTAAGTTTTTTATAGCATATCACACAAAGTGGGGAATTTCAATAGGAAAACTGGGAGAATAAGCGTGATTGGCTATTGGCGAGGTAGCCTGATCGCGAGGCGTCGCCCGTAGGTCCCTTTCCCCTGTGCAGCCCCGTGGGGGGGCTTTCCCCTGTGCAGGGGACCATCGGGCGCTCGGGACCGTGGGCGGGAAAACGCCCCGCTGGCAATACGAAACCCGTTCAAACAGCTTAAAAATGACGCGCTCTAGTGCGTTTCTAACGCACTTTTCGTATCAGCCGATGAATTCATTCATTGGCTACTGGCTTGGCTACGCTGACTTGAAGTATTCGGATTTGAAGAATAAGACCGTCTGGATGTTCGGATATCCGAGTGACGAGTCTCCCGATCCGAGTTTGTGGGGCATGTCCGGTCCTCTGGAGAAGGTGTACGCCCATAGCATACGCCATGAACTCGATGGCGCGCCGGGGTCGAGCGGATCGGCTCTTTACAAATACAACGGAGGTAACCATTTAGTCGTCGCTGTCCATAGAGGTAACTATTGGAGCTGGCATAGAGGTCCACGTATTAATGACCGGGAGTTTGATAACCTGTACCATTGGAAGAATGACTGGTTTGGTTGCTCGAGCGGGTGTTGTGGTAATGCACCCTCGGGTTGCTGCTCCTAGCGCCCCCTTACGTTTTGAAGTCGGACTTCGCATGGCTAAAGAACAGCGGGACTACCACTCATTTCTACTACGCCTGTGGCGCACCACCGGCCTGGGGGGATCAACCTGGCACGCTATGCTGGAAAACCCCCACACCGGTGAGCGCCACGGCTTCGCCACCCTGGCAGAACTGTTTACCTTTCTGGAAAACAAGCTGTACGAACAAGATACGAGTGAACAGGACAGGTCAAGCTGGCAGGCACACGCCTGCGTAGAAATCGGCCCAAGTGGGTGCAGCAATGAGGAGCAGGGTGGCCCCGCCGTCCATTCAGGCAAATCCGAACACTTCGTCAAGCCTGTCCTGGTCAAAGTTGATGATGATGGTGCCCTGGATGTCAAAGGTGGGCGTTGTTTCATTCCCGTTCGCCCACTCACGCACACGTTGGGCGGCGGTCCGGTCGCGAGAGATGTCTATTTCGACGTACGCAATATCATGTGCCTGCAAGTAGGCACGAGCTTTCCTGCAAGCCGGGCACCATGAGGTGCAATAAAGGATCACGTCGCCAGAGGGCGTAGGCTGAGCCTGGGGTTGCTTAGTTGCTAACACTGCCGCAGCCTCCGGCTCAAGTTCTGCCAGGACGCGGAACAATTCCTCGTTGTCGGGTTGATCGTCAATGTCGTGCACGTCCACGTAACGGACGATGCCCTGCTTGTCGATGATAAACAGGGCGCGTTCGCTGTGGCCTTCTTCGCGTAAGATGCCATAGCGCTGGGCGACCTCACCGTGCGGGAAAAAGTCGCTCAAGAGCGGGTAGGTGATGCCCCCCAGGCTGTCGGCCCACGCATTGAGGCAGGGAACGCTGTCTACGCTGATGCCCAGAACCTGGGCTTGCATCCCCTCGAACCGGTCGAGTGCGGCCTGGTACGAAGGGATTTGGCTCGTTCAGACCGGCGTCCAGGCCAGGGGAAAGAAGGCCAGGACCACGTTCTTTTTGCCCCGATAGTCGCTCAGACGAATCGATCGTTCGTCGTGGCTCTTCAAAGTGAAATCCGGTGCAGATTGTCCCACGGTCGGTATCATTTTTGTCCTCCTGGTATGCTATTCTACCCCCCACTACTAACAAGTGCAAGCTGTTACAAGACGACGAGGACCCATCCGATACGGCGGGGAGATCAAGATAACTGCGGTCCATCTGCCTTGCATTTCTGCAACTTCCGTGTGTAAAAAGTTCAAGTTCTTGCGTTTAATATAACAGGGGCTTGGGCGCACTGCCTGAGTCAAACCTGCGACGATATCAAGCCGTGGAAAAAGTCTTTCTGGGTATTGACAATTAGTACTATATATGATACTATACACAGGGACAGAATATGAGCAGACGTGAGAAACTCCTTGCCAAGGTCCGAAACAACCCCAAAGCTGTACGTTTCGAAGATCTTGATAGGTTGCTGACATTCTATGGATTTGAACGCAGGCAGCCTCGAGGAGGTTCTAGTCACTTTGTGTACTTTCGGCGACCATACGTGTTCACAGTCGCCAAACACAAGCCTCATATCCATAGCAGAACTGTCAAAGATGCACTTGCGATTCTCGAAGAAATTATCGGAGAGGAATAGCTTAGATCTCTAAGTGGGCCGCGCATAGTTAGAGGTAAACAAATGGAAAAGACGATTGATTATTACATGAATCTGCCCTACACGATTGAACTGCAGCGGGATATGGAAGAAGGTTGGTTCGTTCGTGTGAAAGAATTACGTGGTTGCACCAGTCAGGGGGATACGGCTGAGGAAGCGATCGCGATGATCCAGGAGGCTATGTCGCTATGGTTAGAAGTTGCCCTGGGAGAAGGATTGCCCGTTCCCGAACCGCGTCCCGATGAAGATTATAGCGGTAAGTTTGTGGTGCGCGTGCCGCGCTCTCTGCACCGCGAGCTGGTCGAGATGGCGGAGCATGAGGGTGTGAGCCTGAACCAGTACATCAATGTGGCTTTGGCTCATTCGGTCGGTCGTCCTTTGGGTCGGCCTCATTCAGTTGTAAGCCAATGATTCACCAGCAGCCCCATGGCCAGGCAAAAGAACGCCGTCACACCAAACATGGGCTGAATGCCCATGGCATGGGCCAGCAGGCCGCTCACCCATGGTCCGCCGAACATGC
>JAHELX010000732.1 GCA_024643945.1 Anaerolineales bacterium | reverse complement strand
CCACCTTCCACGGCTACCGCATGGGCACCCAACAGGCCATCCAGCGCGAGCTGCACCGCCTATGCTTTGTGCCGGAGGGGAATGGTTACTATCATTTCGAGTCCAGTCTAGGTTATGACTTTCCACTCCGCAAACGCCAACCCCAAGCGCGAGGCGCCAGAAGTGAACAACTGCCTGAGCCTGACGAAGAGACCGTCTCCTGGAAGGAAGCAGGGGATCAACTCCGTGCCTGGCAGATCATCCGGCGTGCCGTGGATGAGTTATTGGCCGAGAAAAGAACCGACACCTTTCGCCCTGCTCAGGTTTACCGCAAGATTCTCGAAACCTACCCGGATTTCAATCGGGGAACGTGTGGGGCTCAGATCATCGCCGATAGCGTGAATCACACCTCGCGTCACCACTATCCTGGCAACACGCACGATCTCTATTATTGGCTAGGTGAAGGCAACTATCGCCTCTATAATGCAGAGACAGACGGGATCTGGGATGACCAAGGTAACCTGATTCAGCCTCCCTCTGTAGACGAGGCCGTGCCTCCTCCAGAGCAAGTCGAGGAATCCCAACCCGACACCCTTGAAGGCTTCGCTGTGACTCTACCAGAAGCACCGGCTGCGGCAGAAAGCGAAGATCAAGCGGCACAGCCCACTGGTCCCAGCATAGAGCGCACTCGCAGCGGCCAACTGGTGGCCACGGATCTGGTGCCAGCGGGTCCTTTGTTTGATACTCCCCCGGCTGCTCCGCCATCCCAGCCACCCGCACCCCTGACGTGGGCAGACCTGGCCACCATGGAGACCAAATACCTCTTCGCCGGCCCCAGCCCGTTGGGCCGCATCCTGAACTATGTGCGGCGTATCAAGGAAGGTACCTATACCTCAGTCCAGCGTGGCCCGCGCAGCACCGATAACCTGGACCAGTGGACCGTGTATGCCATGGTGGGCTTAAATCTGGTACAGCGGCTCGAAGAGACCGGGGGCAGGTTGCGCCTGACTCGGCAGGCTGAATCGCTCTACCCCGGGCTGGTCCTCTTTGACGACTTTCCCGAAGGGGAAGACAGCGCTACTGTGCAAGGAATCAGGGCCCAAATTGTAGCGCAGGATGAGGAATTGTACCGCCGGCTGCGGGACATCTTCCTGGACTCACCCTCCTTGCAAGCGTTGTTCACCTACCTCCGTTCCCTCGATTTGCCCCTCCGCTTGAAAGTTCTCTATACTCAATTCGCCGAGTTTTGTCCGGAGATGAACAGGGTGACGGCCGAGCACCGCCTGCCGGGCCTGCTACGGGTGGCAGAGTTCTGTGGAGCCATTAGAGGGGACCCAGAAGGCCGTCGGACGCTTGCCGCTGCACCTGGAGACGTTTCAGACGAGGCGACTGCACCCGCGCCCGAGCCGGTCGGCGCAGGTCTCCCTGATCCATCGTCCACCTCTGGCACAAGCACAGGCAGGATGGACAGGCCCGCCCCCACCGAGGAACCTACCGCCACAGACGATCATACCCCTCCCTCCCCGCCCCGCTCCGATCCACGAGGGGAACTCAAAAGGAAAGCTGAATCATCAGCGAAACGAGACGAGATGCAAGCCAAAACCCTGTTTTCACACCATTACCTGGACAACCGCCTGCCCGACCATCCTGAATGGGCCGAAGATCCCGGGCCGATCCTGGCGGCCATCCGCCCCTTGTGGGACAAGGCCAGGCAATACGGCGACGCCTGGAACGAAGCCCAGACCGAAGAGGAATTCATCAAACCGGTCCTGGATATCCTGGGCTGGTCCTACATCGTCCAGGCCAAATCCAAAAAAGCGGGCCAGATCACCCGGCCTGATTACGCTCTCTTCGCCGGCGAAGCCAGCCGGGATGCCGCTTATCCCCACCAGGGGGACAACGACGCCTTCTACAGCCGCCCCATGGCCATTGGCGAGGCCAAGTACTGGGAGCGGCCTCTCAGCCAGCAGGATAGTAGCGGGCGCGAAACGTGGCAGGCTGCCAGCAACCCCAGCCACCAGATGGTGAGCTACCTGGTGGGCACCCGCGCCCCCTGGGGCATCCTGACCAACGGCCGGGTGTGGCGGCTCTACAGCCGCGAGGTGAGCAGCACCGCCAGCGAATTCTACGAGGTAGACCTGGCGAACATCTTCTCCCCCCCTCTCCACGATGAGGAGAGGGGGCCGGGGGGAGAGGTCCTGAACACCTTCAAACGCTTCTGGCTCTTCTTCCGGCGCGACGCCTTCCTCCCCGACGCTCAGGGCAAGTCCTTCGTCCAACGCGTCCACGAAGGCTCGGCGACCTACGCCCGCCACATCAGCGACACGCTCAAGGAGCTGGTCTTTGAGGAGGTCATGCCCGAAATCGCCGGTGGCTTCGTCGCTTACCGCTATCACCAGTTGGGGATCCGGGAGGAGACGGAGGAGAGCCTGCGCCAGATCTACCAGGCCAGCCTGAGCCTGCTCTACAAGCTGCTCTTCCTTTTGTACGCCGAGGCGCGCGGGCTGCTGCCTATGGCCAATCCCGGCTATCGCGAGGCGAGCCTGACGGCCACGGCCCGGTGGGCGGCGGAACGGCTAGACCGGAACCTGCCCCTCAGCAGCGCCACCCACGCCACCGCCAGGTACGAGGCGCTGCTGGCCCTCTTCCACCGGGTTGACCAGGGCGATCCCGCGCTGGGGGTACCCCGCTACAACGGCGGCCTCTTCAACCCGGCAACGCCCGACAACCAATTTCTGGCGGGCCACAAGCTCAGCGACCGGGCGGTGGCGCGCGCCGTGGACACCCTGGTGCGCGACGCCGGGCAGCCGGTGGACTATGCTTATATCAGCGTGCGCAACCTGGGCGCCATCTACGAGGGGCTGCTGGAGAACAAGCTGCGCGTGGCCGACGCCGCCGCCGGCAAAGCCGAGCTGGTAAACGACAAGGGGGAGCGCAAGGCCAGCGGCTCCTACTACACCCCGGATTACATCGTGGAGTACATCGTCCGGCACACGCTGGAACCGATTCTGGGCGAACGGGAGGTGGATTTCCGGGCGGCCATGGAGCGCTGCGCCGACTTGCGCCGCCAGCTCCAATCGAGACTGGCCGAAAGCCAGGACACCAACCGCCGCCTGCGGGCGCAGTTGGAGGAAGCCGAGCGCGATGCGCGCGAGGCCTTCCTGGGCATCAAAGTCCTGGATGCCGCGATGGGTTCCGGTCACTTCCTGGTCAACGCCGTGGACTACCTGACCGACGGGGTCATCCAACGCATGCAGGTCTACCACGACGAGCACCCCGAGGTGCCCTGGGCCTGGAACCCCATCCAGGCCTTGATCGAGAAGATGCGCGGCGAGATCCTGGCCGAGATGACGCGCCAGGGTATCGTTATGGACCCGGACCGGCTGGACGACACGGCGCTGCTGACGCGG
>JAHELX010000731.1 GCA_024643945.1 Anaerolineales bacterium | reverse complement strand
TTGAGCGTGACGCCAATGCATGCTCTTGACTTTTGGCAACTCAAACAGGTTTCATATGAGTTTCATGTAAGATTCACACGAACTGCCGATAACTCTTTGAGGCGAATTACGGTATACATAGCATAGAACGGGATGGCCTGGGCTGTTCCAGGCTCCATAGATAGCTGAGGCGTTGACCAACATGCTGACATCCAAAATTGCTTGCAGCGGAAAAACAACCAGGCGGGAAAGAGGGCAAAGTCTTGTGGAGTTCGCCCTGGTGCTGGCCTTTGTTATTCTGCCCCTTACGATGGTCTTCATCGAAGCCAGCGTCTTGCTTTATGAATACGTGGCTTTGACCAATGCCACCCGTGAAGGCGCCAGGGCCGGATCTATCTACCTCTACGTGGGGGATCCTGGCGAGTCGCCCGACGCGGCCGATGCCGAGCGCAAGAAGGCAGTTGCCGAGGCCGTGAGCGGCACCCTGCGCCCTTTGATCCCTGCACCGCCTGATTGCGGTGGCGCAGGCTCGAGCACCAGTTGTCAAATCACCTATGGGCCTTCCAGCGATCCTATCCCCTCCATCCCTCCCATCCCCAACCCGCTACGCTCCACGGATGCTATGACGGTTACTCTGGTTTACACGCATTCCTTTCTATTCGGCGCTTTGGGAAACGAGATGGCTGTGCGAGCCCAGTCCAGTATGCGAATCGAGCCCAGTTCTGTGATACCGAGCACCGGACCTTGAAAGTCAGGAGGATGACTCTAATGCAAAAGCGACTGGTTAGTGAACGCGGTACCGCTCTGATTGAAGTAACCCTGGTTCTTCCTGTCCTGCTGATCCTCTTTTTGGGCATAGTCGAAGTAGGTTTTTTACTGCTGGCTCACGTGCAGGTAACCAATGCGGCTCGCGAAGGGGCGCGGCAGGGTTCGCTGTGTCGTCTGAACGGCAACTGCGACACCCTGACCGACGTCGTAAGAGCCACCGTGTTCGGCGAAGCGCAATGGCTCGAAATGGATGGGGGCAACACCCAGGTTGTAGTCCAACCCTCCAGCCTCTCATCTGTCCCTTCCGTAGGTGACCCCATTACCGTCACCGTCACTTACGATCATGCATCCCCTTTCATCTCAAACTTTGTGCCCATGTTCCCGGCCGAGTTACCGGTGGAGCACAAAGTCGTTATGCATTTCGATAGATAACGGCCGGTATGGCCATATAGGGGGAACTTATGAGCAGAATTCGGATGCGATTCCGTCCCAACGAGCAAGGTCAATCGATCGTTATCCTGGCGCTATTTTTCTTATTTGCGTTCCTGGTTTTCGCTGCCCTGAGCGTCGACGGCACGATGATCTACTTGCGCCGGCGCCAGTTGCAAAATATGGCCGACGCTGCGGCACTGGCGGCCGCCGAACAGCTTTCCCAGAGCAAAGACGAAGCCGCGGCCTATCAGAAGGCTATAGATAGTATTGAGGAGAACAATGGCCGCGTCGAGTGGTATTCCACGAGTGATCCGCCAGACCCACCCAACACGAATGTGGGTTCCGGGCTGGATCTTAGCATGGGCATAGAGATTACCAACGCCTGCGACGTACGGGTGACTCTGCGTTGGAGCGATATGGGCACTTATTTCACCCAGTTTTTCGGGCGGCAAACGCTCCAGGTAGGGGCCAGGGCGCACGCTAGCTGTAGCAAAGTGGGGGGGCTGCAACCGATTGCCGTCAAGCGTTTCGGCGACGAATTCGACACGGATGATGCGGCCCCGCCGCCTAATGCGAATAATCCCACTACCACCTACTGCTACCACTGTGATACCCGGCAGCCACTGCCGGGCCAGGGCAATGGCACGGCTTTCGATTTCTTGCGGCCGGAGGGTTCAGACATCATTACCACCTGGCCTACGGGTACTTTAATGTACCAACCACCCTCGCCTCATGCTGACCTGGACAGCGGTGCGCCGGGCCGGGACTACATTATTCTTGGCCAAGGCGCTGATCCAAATGAGGGCAACACCAGCTATGATGGCTTGGTCAACCTGGATATTCGTCACTTATCAGCCCCCGATAGAGAGTACTTCAATGGAATCCAGAGCGGCAATCCGAACACGTTTAAGGATTGGGCTGCATACTACATCCGCCGCGGGTATTGCTGCGACATCCCAAAACCTGGCGACGAGGTGGCGATGTTTAGTGGTGTGAGCGCCGATTTTGGTCCCAAGACATTTCAAGACACATATGCCATTGGTGACATCGTGGCCGTCATAGTTTATAACGGCACAGTGTACAAGAATCCCGATCTCGGGGTGACGGGTAGCCCAAACTTCCAGTCTACACATCCCACCACCACAACCACCGCCGCTCTCAACAGTGCCGCCCTGACGTATACCATCCGCCTCGAGGCCCTAGATGGATTCACCACAATAGGCGTCCAGCCCTTGACTATGAATGTCGAAGGGCTAGAGGGCTTTGCCGATTGGAGTTTCTCGCCTACTGACTCGCCTCACTTACCGGCGTGCGACACCTGCTCTGATGTACGCTACCTCACCCTGCACGTTACCCCCACAGTGACGAGCGTCGGAACCACCACTCAAGTAATCACCGGCACCCGCATGTTTTACGTCGCGGCCTTTGATCCCAACAGAGACATGGAGCGTTATTGGGCCGGTATCGTGACCATCGGCGATGTAGACAGCCATGGTCATGAGCGTGATTTACCCGCTGTCACTGGTACCCCTTCAAGTGCAGTTGAGAACAACTACCCGTTTGTGACTGTGGAACAGGGGATGCAGGCCAGGTACAATATTGATCTCGACTTGTGGGGAGGCGCTGGCAACCAGCCCGTAAGCGTAGACTTCGTTGGCACGCTACCGCCTGGTTTCGGGTGGGCTAATTCACCACCCTGGACAGTAAGTAATGTGAAGAGTAACCGACATCCTGGGGCCAGTCTTCAGGTCGGCATTAAGGTAAACGATACTGCCACCCCCAATACGCGCTATGAGCTTACATTCATAACATCTGCTGGCACTATGACGCAGACGTTCAAGCTGTATGTTCTGGTCGTACCGCCACACACGACGACTGAGGAGGATTACGTTGAGATCCTGGGTTACGCCGCGCTAGAAGTAACACGTTATCCAAACGTCAATGCCGTTCGCGGCCGCATCGTCTCCGAGTTGATGACCGATCCCAGCCAACTCCAGTACGGCTCGCGGGCGCGCCTGATCCCCTGGGACCAGCCGTAAGAGAGTCAGGTGCATTTCATTTATATAGGAAGTAGTCGCGCTTTCGACAGCGCGACATCGCCGGAAGCAGTTAGTTTTCATTAGAACCCTTGCCGTGGTGACAATCTAGTTTTCGATCTGAGGTAGAAAAAAATGAAGCGACGACGTGGTATTCTTTGGCTCACAGCCGGCCT
>JAHELX010000730.1 GCA_024643945.1 Anaerolineales bacterium | reverse complement strand
TTCTGGTTGAGGTGATTTTCTCCTGGCCCGGACTGGGTACCTACGTCACCAACGCCGTGCTTAGCATTGACTTCCCGGTCATCGTCTCGGTGACGCTGGTGGTCACTGTCTTCTACGTCTTTATCAACCTGTTTCTAGACCTGGTGCAGGCCATGCTTGATCCCAGGGTCACGTTGCAATAGGAGAGTACTATGCATATCCGCGTCATAAGCCCGGTCATTACGCTGCGTTGGGAGGAAGAAACCCGGCAGACCTACGCCGATGCCGCGCGGGCTGGTACCCACGTCAGCGTCGTCTCGCTGGATTGGGGGACTGCCTCCATCGAAAATTATCGGGATGAGGCACTGGTGGTGCCCGACATCCTGACCAAGGTCGTCCAGGCTGAACAGGGGGGTGCGGACGCAGTCATTATCAACTGCATGGCAGACCCCGGCCTGTACGCCGCTCGCGAACTGGTGAGCATCCCTGTGGTGGGACCCGGTCAGGCCAGCATGCACCTGGCGGCGATGCTGGGCCACCGCTTTTCTGTTCTCACTGTCTTCGAGCACGATATCCCGGCGACGGAAGACCAGGCTGCTCGCTACGGACTGTCCGCCAGGTTGGCCTCGGCGCGGGCCTTTAACATCGCTGTACTCGACCTTGATGAGGACATCGAAAGGACGCTGCAGGCCCTCATCGACGTCGGGGAGCAAGCGGTGCGGGAAGATGGCGCCCACATCCTCATCCCGGGCTGCACCGGCCTGGCGGGGTTGGCGCCAAGGGTCCAGGCCGGCCTGGCCGAGCGGGGCTGCGAGGTGCCGGTGCTGGATCCCCCTTCGGTGGCCATGAAGCTGGCTGAATCGCTGGTGGACTTGGGCCAGGCCCACAGCCGACGCACCTACCCCAGCCCGCCCGCCAAGGAAATGCGCTGGCCGGTAGAGGGAGCATTTGGGGCGCAAAGTGGAGGAGAGCATGGAATCAAGCATTGAATGGGCAGAGACGCGAACCCTGCGACGCACGGCGCGCTTCGAAGAACTCAGCCTGATGCTGCAAGCCTTTCGGCGCGATCCTCTGGCGGTTGCCAGCCTGGTAGTGATCATCCTCTTTATCCTGGGTGCGATCCTGGCGCCAGTGCTTACCCCCTACCCGGAGCAGGGACGAGGCGTTCCCAATATCCTGGAGAAATTTCAGCCTCCCAGCCGGGCTCACCCTCTGGGCACCGACAACCTGGGACGCGACGTGTGGGCTCGCATCCTGTTCGGCGCGCGTAGTTCCCTCAGCATCGGGTTTCTGGTGGTCTTTACGGCCAGCCTGATTGGCATTCCACTGGGTGCTGTCGCTGGATATTTTGGGGGCTGGCTGGATGACCTCATCATGCGTATCACCGATATGTTCCTGGCCTTTCCTCCCCTGCTGCTGGCGATCGCCATTGCCGCGGCGCTCGGCCCCAGCTTCACCAACTCCATGATTGCCATCGCCTTTACCTGGTGGCCTTGGTATGCGCGCCTGGTACGGGCGCAGACGCTGTCATTGCGCGAGCAATACTTCATCGAGGCGGCGCGCAGCATCGGCGTGGGTGATTTGACCATCATTACGCAGCATGTACTCCCTAATGTATTGACCCCGGTGCTGGTGCAGGCCACTATGGACATCGGCTCTGCCATCCTCACCGGCACGGCCATCAGCTTCATTGGCCTGGGCGTCCAGCCACCCACCGCCGATTGGGGCGAGATGATCAGCACGGGACGCATTTACTTCATCGAGCGACCCTGGTTTGCCGGCTCCGCTGGGGCGGCGATTTTCCTGGTCACTTTGGCCTTCAATTTATTAGGCGACGCGGTGCGTGATGTGGCCGATCCGCGCACCAGGAGGGCTGCCCCATGAAGGACGTTCTGCTCTCCGTGGAAGATGTGTACGTTCGCTTCAAGACTTATGCCGGTCTGGTTCACGCCGTCAACGGAATGACCTTTGACGTTCGCGAGGGCGAGATATTCGGTCTGGTAGGAGAATCAGGTTGCGGCAAGTCGGTCACGGGCTTCGCCGTGCTGCGTATGATCCCACCTCCCGGTGAAATTGTGCGGGGACGTATCACCTTCCGGGGCGAGGACTTGCTCCAAAAGAGCGAAGCTGAAATGCAGCACATCCGGGGGGGACGTATCGCCATGATCTTTCAGGATCCTTCGGCCTCGCTGAATCCCGTTTTCAGCATCGGCAATCAGGTGACGCGCGTCATCCGGCAGCACAGGCCGGCCGACCAGGCTAAGGCTCGCCAGGTTGCTCTGGAGATGTTCGATGCCGTGGGTTTGCCAGAACCGGCACGCGTCTTCCGCGCCTATCCCCACGAGTTGAGCGGTGGTATGCAGCAACGAGCCATGATAGCCATGGCCCTCTCCTCGGGCGCGGAACTGCTCATCGCCGACGAGCCGACCACCGCCCTGGACGTGACCATCCAGGCCCAAATTCTGGCGCGGCTGGCCGGGCTACGAGAGACGCTGGGCGTATCCATCTTGCTCATCACGCACGATCTGGGGGTCGTGGCCGAAACCTGCGATCGGGTGGGGGTGGCCTACGCGGGGCATATCGTGGAGATGGGCCGGGCCGACGCTGTCTTGTACCGCATGAAGCATCCCTATACGCAGGGATTGTTGGCCGCGTTGCCCCGCCCCACGCGGCGGGGACAGGCGCTGCAATCTATTGCCGGGAGTGTGCCCGATGGCCTGCACCCGCCGCCGGGATGCCCTTTCCACCCGCGTTGTCCTGAGGCCATGGAAATCTGCCAGGGGGAGAAGCCACCCCTCTTCTCGGTCGGTCCGAAAGGGCATGTGGCGGCATGTTACCTCTATGCCCAGGAGGAAGCAGCATGAACACACCCCCCTTGCTAGAAACACGTGGGCTGACCAAACACTTTTTGTCACGGCGCAGCCTTCTGAGTCGCCAGCAGAAGCGGGTGCGGGCGCTGGAAGGGGTGCACCTGCGCATCTACCGGCAGGAGACGCTGGGCGTGGTAGGAGAATCGGGCTGCGGAAAGACCACGTTGGGACGGGCGGTTATGAGACTGATCCGCCCCACGGCCGGCCAGGTGCTGTTTGAAGGGCAAGACATCACCCCCCTCAGCCGGCGTGAGATGCGCCATTATCGCCGCCATATGCAGATGGTCTTCCAGAGTCCGTATGCTTCGTTCGACCCCCGGTTTAGTGTGCTTAAATCCATCGCCGAACCTCTGCGGACGCATACGACGTTGCGCGGTGAGGCCTTGGTGGCTCGCGAGCGCGAACTTCTGGAGCGGGCCGGTATGCCCGGCGAGATTCTGTACCGCTATCCCCACGAGTTCAGCGGCGGACAGTTGCAGCGCATCGCCATCGCCC
Organism: Anaerolineales bacterium; assembly: GCA_024643945.1. The sequence continues at coordinate 48 of JAHELX010000730.1, read as the reverse complement.
GCGCCCTGGCCCTCAACCCCAAGTTCATCGTGCTGGACGAGCCTACGT
>JAHELX010000729.1 GCA_024643945.1 Anaerolineales bacterium | reverse complement strand
CAACTCAAAGAGCAACTCAAGTTCTTGATTCTCAACGGTGAGATGGAACCTGGGGCCAAATTGCCGACCACCCGCCAGTTGGCGGGTTTTCTCAAGATCAACCGCAACACGGTCCAGAAAGCCTATCAAGCCTTGGAACAGGAAGGTTTGATCGAGTGTCGACAGGGTCGGGGCTGTGTCGTGGTCGAACAACCCGCGGCTATCGCCCAACCCGTCTCGGCTCAACTATTGGGGATTATTGACAAGGCCATCGAAAAAGCTGGTGAACTTGGGGTCAGCCCCGATGACTTTGCTACCTTCGTCTATGCCCGGGCCAGGCAACGGCGGGATGTTCATGTCCAGCGCCGGCTGGTATTTGTGGAGTGTGAAGCGCTCATCGCCACCGCCATCGCCCAAACCATTCGGGAAAGGCTCGATATGGAGGTGACGCCAATTCTTCTGCAGGATCTGCGGCAGCCCACGGCCGAGGTTGAAGCACAGCTTCGCAAGGCGCACGTGGTAGCTACCACCTTCTTCCACATCCAGGAGGTCAGACGGCTGCTGGCCAAAGAGGAGAAAGAGGTGGTGGCTCTGACCGTAAAGCCCCACCTGGAAAAGCTGATCCAGATCGCCCAGATTCCGCAGGGCACGCCTACCGCCTTAGTATGCTGCAGCGAGTGCTGTGCCCTGGACATGAGACGATCTCTGGAGAATGCCGGCATAAAAGATCTGGACACCGCTCTGGGCGGTGTAGATGACCTGCAAAAGCTAGGTGGGATGTTACCGGCCTTTCCTTTGGTCATCGCGTCCGATTTCGTCGCCGAGGAGGTGCGCCCCTTGCTGCGGCCAGACCAGGAACTGATCACATTGGACTACACCGCACTGGACGAAGGAGCGATCAATCTGTTGAGGTCCATAGTGACTGAGGGACTTGTTGATCAATGAATCTCAGCGGGTGTGAGGTGTGCCAATCGATTCAGCCAAGTACTTGTTCAAAAACAACTTCGTATTTTTGTGGCGGTTTTACGCCTAATTTCCATTCCAAAGTGCGAAGTCATGCATGAACAAGTGCTAAGGGACTCGTCCCTGTGGGATATGGAAGACGGGGCTGAGCCGCCCGAGGACTGGCTGGCCATGGTCGTTCGCAAGGCGCTCCTTGCGTGGATAGACAGTGCTGAGCCCGCCCCGCATATCTGGACGCGGATCCGACAACAGGTCGAGCCCCCTACTCCGTCCGCCGATTGCAAAGGAGAGACTCAGTATGCTTCCAAAGTGCTTGTCCAATAATAACTTTGCACTTCAATCGGCAAATCAGGCGTAAACTGATTGCAAAGGTAACAAGTTATTTCTGGACAAGTGCAAATTATAACGATTTTCTGGTTGCTCAAGAGCGACACAAAGACCTGCTGCAGAAAGCGGAGCGCAAGCGGCTGATCCGGGACGCCAGGCTCCTGCAGGCCGGCAACCGGGGGGTACAGCCGAAAGTCGCTGGCTGGATCGGCGACCGAATGGTGAACTGGGGCCGTAAGTTGCAGGGCTACGGCACGGCAGCCATGGCCTGCTGTCCACAAGTCACTACGTGCCGGTGAGGAGCCAGAAATAGAACAAGGACTTTGATCAAGTGTAGCTACTCAGGCTGATAGGAAAGTACCGTTGTTCGACGGCCTCAGCCGGTGCCATTAGACCTGATCACGCAGTACGAGGTATCAGAATGATTGACTGGAACGCTGTTCGGGCAAGACAGGAACGCTACCAAGACCTGTTACATGATGCAGAAAAATATCGACTCACCCGGCAGGTGCTGGCAGGGCGCGAAAAGCATATCCGCTTCTACTGCCGGGCACAGATCTGGCTAGGACGCCAATTGGTCACCTGGGGATGGCGTCTACAGAAACACCACGGTGTCGTCGCCGAAGCATTCGCCTTGCAAGCCGGGAATCAAAACCAATGAGTCACCATCACCCTGAGAAACTCGACCCCTCTGGAGCAACGGCCAATGGTCGCTGGCATATACGGCCAGCCTGTGAAGCCGACATCCAGGCATTGGTGGCTCTACGCCGTGCGCTGTTCATTGGTGAGTAAACGCTGCTCAAGCGTTTTCTCCTCTTTACATTGTGACGCTCCCTCCTCGCTTCAGGGGCGGAGTGGGGAGGGAGCCCTTTCCCAAGCCTCACAGGCTGAGTGAGGAGGAGGTATCAAAATGACGTCGGAATTGGTTCGTCAACTGGAAGAGCGGGGTTACAAAGCCCGCATCACATCAATCCAACATCTCCATAAGCTGCAAGAGGGAGTCGAGGGGTACTACAAACAAGGTCTCATTGACGCAGAACTTTACCGGGAATATCTTACCTCGTTTACCTTCAGCATCCCCAATAGTTTGCCAGACGCCAGGTCCCTGATCGTAGTCGCCGTTCCACAACCCCAGATCCGGATCACTTTTCACCTGGATGGAAACCCGACACCGGTCATCGTGCCCCCAACCTATTTACACGGGAAGAGAACCGATAAACAGGTTGAAGACCTTCTGGACGAAATCCTCGGCCGGCACGGATACCGGGTGACTCAGGCCAGGCTGCCACAGAAACTCCTGGCGGTGCGTAGCGGATTGGGTGCTTATGGAAAGAATAATATTTGTTACGTGGAGGGCATGGGAAGCTTCCATCGGCTCGCGGCTTTTTACTCTGATTTTCCCTGCCAGGAAGACCACTGGCAGGAACTGCAGATGATGGAGGCCTGTCAACGTTGTTCTGCCTGCCTCCGTAATTGCCCGACCGGCGCCATCGCCCAAGAGCGCTTCCTCCTCCATGCCGAGCGGTGTATCACCTTCCGCAATGAGAAGCCTGGAGACGTTCCTTTCCCAGAGTGGATCGATCCTTCCTGGCACAATTGCCTGGTTGGCTGTCTTGACTGCCAGACGATTTGCCCGCAAAATAGAGATGTTTTGCAGTGGATCGACGAGGGCGCAGAATTCTCGCAGGAAGAGACCGCCTTGTTCCTGGAAGGAGTTTCTCTTGATCAACTCCCGGCCGCAACTGTGAAGAAACTACAGCATTTCGCTATGGTTGAGTACCTGGACGTTTTCCCTCGCAATTTGCGCGTTTTCTTCGAGAGAGACTCGCCTCAAGTCGGTCCATAAGAACCGCGGCCGGGGCGCCATATGAGCACCCCGTTATCTTGGAAAACACACTGTGAGGAAACCGGTCAACATCTCTGCCACATTACGCCCAGGCCTGTTCCATCGAGTCAGGCAGTCTACTATCGGCTATCCACGCCAGTTCTGGTTCCTGTTCTGGGGGATGCTCATCAACAGCGCGGGCAGCAGCATGGTCTGGCCCTTTATGACCATCTATATGCGCCAGCGGCTGGGGGTTCCACTGACTACCATCGCCCTGCTGCTCACGCTGAACTCGGCG
>JAHELX010000728.1 GCA_024643945.1 Anaerolineales bacterium | reverse complement strand
AAAGCCGACAGTGTATTTGTCCAGGAATGCCTGATCGTGCAAGTTGTTGGCGATCAAATGATGGGCCATACCCAGCAGCAGCGCTGCGTCCGTGCCGGGTCTGACCGGGATCCACTCATCGGCCAGGGCCTGAATGCTGTCGTTGTACATCGTGCCCACGAAAACAAATTTCGCACCGGCTTTCTTCGCCTGCAGATAGTTGTAGGCAGGGTCGCCAGCGCTGCTCCAGCCCGGGTCCGAGCCCCATAAGACGATCAATCTGGCATCCCGGTAGGTAAGGCGATCGGGGGCCTCGTTATTGAGATTTCCTGACATAAGCGTTCCAGGAAGTAGCCACGATCCGTCCGAGGTGACCCCCCAAGATGCCATTGCGCCGCCAAGAGCGTTGAGCAGGCGACTCGACACAAAGCCCGGCAGAAGGATTGCCTTGTTCCCATAGTTGCCCAGGATGCGTTTGGTCTCACTGGCGACGATGCCCAAGGCCTCATCCCAGGAGATACGAACCCATTCGTCAATTCCGCGCAGCTCCTTCTTGCCCCCACCGGGTGCCCAGTTCTTGCGTTTCATCGGATATTTCAGGCGGTCAACGCCCAGCACCTGGTGACGCTGTGAACGCCCTCGAGCACAACCTCGCTGCTGCGGATAGTCGGGGCTGTCTGGATGCGTGTCATCGGTTTTCTGGCGAATGACGACACCATCCTGTACCAAAGCATAGTTGGCGCAACGGCCCCCACAGTTGTGCCAGCACGCCGCAAAGATCCACTTCTCTTCAGGTTGTGCCGCTTGTTCGGCGGCTTCGATGGTCTTGAATCCAAAATTCAGTTTCCCAGCAAGCACTGCTGCCCCTCCCAGCGCCGCGCTCCACTTTATAAATGAACGCCGGGTGAGGGTCGTGTCAGCCAGAGTTTTTGTGATTAGCTTTTCATCCGTCATCTTTTTCCTCCATTGTACTGGTGAGAAGTCAAAGCTTTTGGCGATTTGTCAAGAGGTGCAAGGCCAGAATCTGGCCAATTTCGAATGAGGCTTCACGCGGCAACGAGTGCTGCCGTCTGGTTTCAGCGCTGATAGTAGCTGCAACATAAGGCGGCGGGGCTTTACAACTTTGTGGCATTGCGTAGCCGGTCCGAAACCCGGCTTTGAAACCTGAGGAGGTTTCTCGAGAGCAAAGGTGCTAATCCGCCCAGGTTGGCTGCGTGAAATACTTCACTTTTAGACAATAAACTAAAACTTTTAGCTTTTGTCTCACTTCCCTTACCAGTATATTCCAAAATGTGATAACCCGTCCTTAACGCTAACTTAAGCTAACCTTAAAAGAACCTTAAGATGCGTGTCAGCCAGGAATCAAAAAGGTGTGCGGGGACCGGAGAATTACATATCAATAAACAGACCTCCGAGGTCTCATAGACCTCGGAGGTCTTAATGACGTGCTTATTGATTGATAGGTCGGGGTGGCCGGACTTGAACCGGCGACCTCTGCGTCCCAAACGCAGCGCGCTAGCCGACTGCGCCACACCCCGCATGGTTGATAGTATAGCCTAGTGCGGCCGAAAAATCAAATGGATATTCCCTTCAACGCACCCAGGCGATGCGCTCGACCAGCCAATTAGTGTGCGCCTCACCCCAGTTGGCAACCTTGACCGCTTCTCCTCCTGTTGCCGGCATGGCGTACACGCCCCAGCTACCGCCCCGGTCCGACACAAAGGCGATTTGGTCCCCATCCGGTGACCAGGTGGGTAACCCGTCGTTGCCGGATGAAGTGGTGAGCCGTGTCACCGTGCCCCTGAGCACGTCGGCAACATAGATTTCCCAATTCCCGTCTCTGCTTGACATAAATGCTAACTGGCAATCACTCTCAGCGAAGTCCTGGGAAGATACTGAGCTTGTGATGCCGTTTGGGATGGGGACTCCTTTTGCGCAGCTAGGGGACCAGGCAGGGGCACGGTCACTCTCACCCTGAGTCAGGCGCGTGGCCGGGCCGCCTTGGGCGCTGATGAGGTACAGGCCAGGGTTGTTGCCCTGGGCGTCAGTGCCCTGGAAGGCGATGAGGGTTCCGTCGGGGGACCAGGCCGGGGTGCGGCCATCGGTTAAAGGCACCGGGTCCCCCTTGCCATCGGCCCAGCCGATGTATACTTGCCAGCGACGATCGCCAGAGCGCTGAGATGGGAAGACAAAGCGCAGATTGTCGGGTGCCCAGTCAGGGGTGACGTCTTCGCGGAAGGTGGTGGCGCGGACGTCTTTGTCCGTGGCCACGTTAAACACATGGAGCCCTTCGCTTTCGTCCACTTCGGCGTGATAGGCTAGCAGTAGTCCATCAGGGCTGGTGGCAGGTTGGGTTGCATCGCTGAGGATGACAGTTGGGGTGTCTCCTCCTGGGGTGACGGCTATGATCTCCCACCGCATATTTTGCTCGTTGAATCGGGAGAAGAGAATTGAACCCGTGGCGGAGAGAGCAGCTCGAGTGCCGCTAGCAGTAGTCGTGGCGGTTACCGTAGCCGTGCCCGTGATGGTAGGGGTAGTCGGCCTGCCCGTCGGTCTTGGGGTAGGGGTAGGCGTGCGACAAAGGCGGGCGGCTTCATCCCATTTGGCCTGTATGGTGGTACCTGGTTGCAGCAAGGCCGCCTCCTTATACTGCAACTCGGCCAGGCACCACGCATCCTCGTCCGCGAGGGCATCCCCATAAGCTTCATAAGCCTGGTAAAGCAGTTTGGCCACGTCCAGGTAGTCGGGGGTCAGGGTGTAAAGTTGCTCCAGAAAGTCGATGGTGCTGGGCCAGTCGCCACCCCACGTGGCCTGGGCAGAAACGTATAGAGAAGCCAGATCCAGTTGGCGGCTGGTTTCGGGGTCGCCAGGGCGCTCGGCCAGGGCCTGCTCAAAAGCGTGCACTCCTTCATTTACCTGACCTTCACTCACCAATTGCATGCCCAGGTTGAAATAAGCTGTATAGGATAGATCGGCAACCCGTTGGGACTGGAAATCAGGCGCCAGGTCATGGAGTTGAGTGAGCCGCTGGGCAGCCTCTTCCCAATTTTGGTCTTGAATCAACGTTTCGGCTTCAGTCAGGATGGCACTTATGGCTTCATTGAGTGTGGCCGAGGTGGGCGTGGGTTGGGCCAATGCGAGGGTCTTGGCCTCACGTAGGGCGTCGCGCGCCCCACGATGGGTTGGGTCCAGGCGCAGGGTGTGCTCGAACTCGGCGCTGGCCAGTTCATATTCGCCGGCTTCCATATGGGCCAGGCCACGTTGATAGTGAGTTTCAGCCTCCTGGCGATTCAGAGCGGCGCGTTCTTGCAAGCCTTGGTAAGTGGCGGTGGCACCAATCGCCAGGAAAATGAGCAAGACGCAGGAGAACGCCAGCAGACAACTCCCTGCCGCCCGCCCCAGAGTCCATCTGCGACCGTTGGATG
>JAHELX010000109.1:4027-12784 GCA_024643945.1 Anaerolineales bacterium | reverse complement strand
ACGACCGAGGTCGAATAGACAGGGTGGCCCAAGAAGAGAATGAAACGTTGCATTAGCCCAATTTCGATGAAGATGAAGCCAATGCCCAGTGCTGCGAAATAGATGATGAAGCGGCGCGAGCCACGCGTTGCCAGGCCCCGCCGTTGGAAGCGCCACAAGGGCCACAAGATGAATGCGCTCGCCAGTAACAGCGCCTGGACCAACAAAATGACCAACGTCACTTTGCCAGAGCGAAAATCGCCAAAGTTACTCCAGCCATAATATTCAAAGAAGAAGGGGCGGTTGTCCGTCGTTGGCGTCACGTCGAGGGGATAATCTCGGTAGAACTGCGCCCGATCAGGAGCGTTGAAGAAGCGCACAAACCAGTTATCAGGACTAGTCTCATCGGGGGCGTAAAGCATGGTAAAGCCCAGGTTGTCTACGACACGCCGCAAACGGGCAATCTCATCGGCAGTGAAGGGAGACTTCTTCATAATGAAAGTGGAGGTACCACCAGCACGCACCACCACAAAGTGCTGCGCCGGGTCGGCAACCCCCCGCTGTTCCAGTGCCGTGGTGCCGATCGTCACCAGCCGGAAGGCCTGGCGCGGCGGCTCAAAATACCAGCGCCCGACGGCCAGCATTCCGTCATCGGTCAGATGGTCATAATAATCGAGGAAAGCCTCGGTAGTATACAGGAAGTTCTCGCTTAGGCTGTAAGCCCCAGAAGCGGCCGCTGCCCAGGTATCCACTTGCGAGAATTGAATCAGATCGTACTTTTCTTTCGAGCGAGCAATGAAATTACGGCCCTCAGCCAGTTCGACCCGTATCTGGGGATAATCAGTGTAGAGTCCACCAGCGTAGTCTCGATACAAGGCATCGTCAGCGACCAGGTTGATGATGAGGGGATTAATCTCGGCGCCAATGATACGCCTTGCGCCATTGTAATAGGCGGTGAGCACATCAATGCCGCCGCCAGGTCCGATGAGGAGCGCACTCTCCAGCGGTTCGTCGCGCACCTGGTAGGCCAGACTGCTGGGCGCACAATTGACAAAACCAATGCGCTCCAGGTCACCATCGAAGCGGGTAATGGTGGTGATAGCCGCGGCATCAATAGTGATGAAAAGTTGTTCAGGGGGAGGCGGCGCCGTGCAGCGTGGGCTCAGGCCCCAAGCCCCCAAACTGGCACCTTCTTTGTACATGACGTCTACGCGGGCGAAAGGGGTGAAGCCGGTGTAGACCAGGTTGATGGTAGGATCGGCGTGCGCCTGGTACAGTGGCTTGCTGGGAGGAATGTATAGCGGCAGAAAGCGGTCGGCGACAGGTGACAGAGCGAAGAGAAGAATCACGCCGGCCGCAGCCAGAAACGTGGCCCGCGAAGCACTCGATTGGTGCTCCACCCCGCGCCATCTGGCATCTACCGTCTGTTGTCTACTGAAGAAGAATGCAGCCAGTGCTGCCAGTCCTGCCGCAAAGAGCACTACCCCCTGCCCAGGCAGAATCCACAACACGCCAACAACTAACAGGCAGCCCAACCCAGCGCCTATGAGGTCGGCGAAGTAAAGGGTGCTGATGCGCTTCGCCATAGCCGAAAAGGCGGTCCCCAGGGTAAGCCCGGCAAAGAAAAAGGGGATAACTACCAAAACGTAATCGGCCAGTAGCAACAGGATGAGCAAGCCCGTCTGCCAGGCCCGGGCACCGGGAGTAAGACCCTCTGCCAGCGGACCCAGCGGGTCGAGAGGCAACCGAATCATAAAGGCAAAGGAGACCACTATCCCAACAGCCGCCAGCCCGGCAAAGCGGGTGAGATTACGTTCCAGATTCTTCTCCAACAGGTCTCGACGCACTGTGAGAAAGGTGCCACTAGCACCGAATCCAAGCAGCGCTGTACTGATGACCATAAAGGCGAGATGATACCAGAGAGAGACAGAGAAGATACGGGTGAGGGCGATTTCCAGAGTTAGCACTGCCATACTGATGGTGAAAACGCCCAGGTAAAGAGGCCAAATAGCTTTGCGCTCGCTCACAAAACGGAGTGCTCCTTGGAATATAATTTGTGGAATGGAGACGAAGTGTATGATAGCCTAGCTGAGAAGAGATGTCAAATAGTTAGGGGAGACACACCTTGTTAACGATTGGGAGGCGTACCTACCGGCAGTATCAGGTGGAACTGGCTGCCAGGACAACGTTCGGGGTCATAGCCTTCGCTTTCCACCCAGATCCAGCCGCCGTGGGCTTCGGCTACCCCGCGTGCGATGGCCAGCCCCAACCCTGCTCCACCACCCATAAAGTCAGTTTTGCTGGTACTATGCAGACGTGGATCGCGCACTTCGTAGAATCGCTCAAAGATACGATCCTGTTCGCTGGGATCTATGCCTACTCCGGTGTCGGCCACGATGAGCTCTACAAAGCGTTCATTCTGTAGGCGGTCGGACGCAGCGGTGCTTGCTTCCTGGCCCACAACCCGTCCGCTCACAGTAATGCTGCCCCCATTGGGCGTGTATTTGACGGCATTGCCAAGGAGATAGACCATTATTTGCTGGATGCGAGAGCCATCCCCCCAGATGGTAGGCAGATGTTCCAGGGACTCTAATACGAGCGACAAGTTCCGCCTCTTCGCAGCATCCAGGTACGAAGTCACCACCTTCTCGGCGACCTCGGCCAATCGCACCGGTGCAATCTGCAAATCGAGAGTATCGGCCTCGATGCGAGTTACGTCAAGCATGTCCTCCACAATCTCATGAAGTCGTTGTACGCCAATGGATATACCCTGGAGCATTGTCTCCGCACTGGGGGTGGCCTCGCTCAGCGGCCCATCAGGTTCCAGTAAAATATCCAGGTAGCCACGAATAATAGTCAACGGTGTACGCAACTCGTGGGCAGCGATGGAGATGAAGCGCGATTTCATTTCGTCGGAGCGACGGAGTTGCTCATTGGCAGCAGTGAGGGCAGCGATTTTTTCCTGCAGCTTATCGACTAATCGTTCACTGTACTCACGCAGATAGCTGCGCTCTGCTGCCTCATCTACCCTCTCGCGTCGGCCACCCAAAAATGCACGGATCTGATCGGGCAAGGCATCTACGTCAATCGGCTTGGGCAGGTAGCCGTCACAGCCAGCCGTAAGGGCGCGCTCCCGGTCCCCCTCCATCACATTGGCAGTCACAGCGATGATGGGCGTGTTACTCAGTCCGGGCAGACTCTTGATTTTGGTGGCTGCTTCGTAGCCGTCCAGGCCAGGCATATTGATGTCCATCAAAATCAGGTCTGGCCTTGTTGCTTGCGCCAAGCGAATACCAGTCATACCGTCCTCAGCTTCCACCACCTCATAACCGGTCACTTGCAACACCTGGCTGACCAGCATACGGCTGGGCACGTCGTCTTCAACGTACAGGATTCGCCTTCGGTCACTCATCGAATCCTTCCCACCTCCGATCAACCATATCTTGTGCAGATGAGCTACCGTTACTGTTGTCGGCGGGCAATGTGAAATAGAAGGTGCTACCGACCCCCAATTCACTTTCTACCCACATACGCCCACCGTGGAGTTCGGCCAGCCGACGGCTGATGGGCAACCCCAGCCCTGTCCCCTGAGCCCGCCGCGCCGACGAGCTGTCAAGTTGGCGAAAAGCCTCAAAGATAGTAGGAACATCTTCCTGGCGCAGGCCGATCCCCGTGTCTTCTACAGCGCATAAAATGTACGGCTTGCCATTCTCAGTGACAGGTTTCACCCGCAGGGCAATATGGCCCTGCTCAGTGAATTTCGCTGCATTGGAAACAAGGTTCAAGATGATCTGGCGCACCCGCTTGCGGTCAGCAAAGATAGGTGGAAGATGAAGAGCAATTTCTTCTTTCAATTCGATTGACTTATCGGCTACCAAAGCGATAGCTGACGACATAATGCCGGCGGCAACTTCGTGGAAGTCGAGTTGCTCTTTATTAAGCGTGACTTTGCCGGCTTCGATCTTGGATAGATCGAGAATGTCATTGACCAACCCCAACAGGTGTTGACCACTAGAGTAAATAGCAGTGAGATCAGTGCGCTGCATGTCGGTGAGAGGTCCAGCGCTTCCATTGAGCATGAACTTGGCAAAGCCGATGATCGTATTGAGCGGAGTGCGTAATTCGTGACTGATTGTGGCCACAAACTCGCTCTTCAAGCGGTCGGCCTCACGAATTTTCTGGTTAGCCTCACGTAGACGGCGGTTGATGCGAACCAACTCACGGTTTAGGTCAGCCAAAGTCGCGCGGTCATCAGCCAGCAACGAGACGGCTGGCGCAGCACGCACCTCGCCCGATTCTTCACGCGGCGCGTCAATGTAGAGCACCCCTAGTTCGTCCAGCTTGTCCAGGAAGGCTTCACGACCAGCACCACACAACTCGCCCGCCCAGGCTGAAGTGATCTTCTCCTGCTTGAAGAGAGAGACAATCAGCCAGAGTTCAACCTGTTGCTGAATCTCCTCGGCAGTCACGCCCAGGTCGAGTAGTTCGTGCCGGACTTCAATCTCTATTCGTTGTGTTTCGACTTCGGGTAAGTGCTGGGCTTTTGTCAATGAATTGGTATCACTCATCCGATTGTCCAAAAATCGCCAACCATTCCTCAATTTCTTCTTCGGACAAAGGTGGCGTCTCGGAAACGTCGTCTTTCTCGGAAGGACGACTCAGTTCCGCAGCAAAGGTTGACGAGTCAACCACCCGAGCGCCATACTGCCGCGCCACTTGTTGAATGGCATGGTCAGACGTGACCACGGTTAGTTCGCTCGGATTGTGATGACGGCTGATATCGCGTATCATCAGATCATCGGCGTGCTGACCGGTGCCGGCCTGGCGGATACTGATACCCCCTTTAGACCGGCGCGCTGGCGACTGATAGGTTATTCCCGGATCGAAGTAGACGACAAGATGCTTGCCGGTATGGGCCCGGTATGCCCGCAGCCGGACCAACAACTTCTCCTCGTCGACTGGATCATCCAGCCGCAAGTCAGGCATTTTGCCAATAAGGTTATGTCCATCAATCAGAATCGCCATACTTGATTATAGCATACCTGGGCATTAAGACCAATGGGAATATTGTCCGATTCCCGTGACAATGTTAACTTTGGCACGTAGTGATTCAAATCCCTTACCAAAGTCCTCAGTAAATTGTGGACTGGCCGGAACTTGCAAAGGAGTTATTTTATGTCAATCTAACGCGGCCAAAGGGATCGATCAACGGAAAAATAGGTCTTGACCAGTGCGCGGTGAATGTGGTATGATGAGGACATTGGGGAGGGAGAGACTATGGGTAAAATTGACAAAGCGTTGCACCAAAAGCTGGCCGCCCACGCGGAGCAGTCGGTGGCCTTGATCGTTCGTACCGACGGCGACCCGACGCCCCATCTGCCGCGTCTGGCGGAGCTAGGCTTGCAGGTGGGGCACCAGTTTAAGCTGGTACCAGGCGTGTCAGTGACAGGCCCGGCGGCAGCGGGACTGCTGCTGCTCGACGAGAAATGGGTCCTCAAAGTCGAAGAGGACCAGCCGGTTACAACCATGCAGTAGATGGCGAACAACAAACGCCAGAAAGCGAACAGGTAAGGACAATGAATAAAGCCAAAATCGCAAGTGAGCTGCAGGTAGAAATGACCGCTGCTGCCGTGGGCGAGCCCGTTGGCGTGATCGTCCGCCACAAGCCGGGCGTGTTTGCGGCGCAGCAAGTGGTGGCCGACGCCCAGGTAACCTATAGTTACCGATTGATACCAGCCACGGCTATGAGCGTGCGCATGTCAGACATCGAGGCTCTCAGCGACGACGAGACGGTGGAGTATATCTGGCCCGACCTGCCGGTTCACACCTGCCTGAACGTGTCAGTGCCCCACATCCAGGCTCCGCTGATGTGGGAGGCCGGCTTCATGGGCGAAGGGGTTAAAATTGGCATCGTAGATACCGGCATTGACCCCACTCACGCCGACTTCGAGGGGCGAATAGTCACGATGACCAGCTTCGTCGGTGGCGAGGGGATCGACGACAATGGGCATGGTACCCACGTGGCGAGCACTGCTGCTGGGAGCGGTGCTGCCTCTGACGGGAAGTACCGGGGCGTGGCGCCTGCCGCCAGCCTGTATGTAGCCAAAGTGCTCGATGCCAACGGCGGAGGGACAATGAGCGGTGTGATGGCCGGCGTCGAATGGGCAGTGGACCAAGGTGTCAATGTCATCAATCTGTCACTGGGGAGCAGTGGGCCGTGCGACGGCACCGATGCACTTTCGACGCTGTGCGACCAGGCAGTACAGCAACATGGTGTTGTCGTCTGCACGGCAGCAGGCAATTCAGGGCCATTGCCTTCCACTGTCGGCTCACCAGGGTGCGCGCGCTGGGTCATCACAATTGGCGCTGTGGACGACAACGATAAGGTGACCAATTTCTCCTCGCGCGGTCCCACCTCTGACGGCCGGGTCAAACCCGATCTGGTCTTCCCCGGGGCCGGCATCGTGGCCGCCCAAGCCAAAGGTACTGCACTGGGACCAGTCGTCGCGCCCGGCTACGTGGAGCTATCGGGGACCAGCATGGCCACCCCGCACGCCACTGGCAGCGCGGCTCTTCTGCTACAGGCCAGACCGGATCTCACGCCCAACCAGGTCAAGTGGGCATTGATGACCGCGGCCCGGGATTTGGGGGAGGATCCCAACGCCCAGGGCAGTGGACTTGGCCAGGTATTTGCCGCTTACCAGAAAATTACCAGCGAAATACCACCAGACTTGCCTCAGCCACCCGAGCCAACGCCAACGCCGCCCGGCCCAGAACCGCAACCCCCCGTCGGTTGTCTGGAGCAGATTAAACGCTTGCTGAGAGGGCAATAGAATACCCTAAGATGGAAGGTTGGAAGGCTGGAAGATGGGGATGAGTGTCTCATGCCTCCATCCTTCCAACCCAAAAGGAGTAGATCCCTGGCGCGTACCATCGTCGTGCTGGAAGATGACATGATGTTCGGCGCTGGCCTTGAGGCAAAACTGCGGGGGATGGGCTACGAACCGGTCTTTGCCGATACGACCCCGGCCTTTGACCGGCTGCTGAAGGGCGCGCCAGCGCTGGTGCTGGTCAACGTTGGCTCCAGGACTCTCGACTGGGAGCACCTGGTAGACCATGCCAAAAACGAAAGCCAGTGGCGACACGTGCCGATTTTGGCCTACGGTCCTCACGTCGACCTGGAGTTGCGGCAACGAGCGTCGGAGGCTGGCTGCGACGCCGTTGTCGGGCGGTCGGCCGTGGCAACCAATCTGTCCTCTCTGGTGGAAAAATGGGCCTGGCAGCCCGACTCGAGCCTATGTGGCGAGCCCCCACCACCCGGCCTTGTACGGGGTATCGAGGAGTTCAATCAGCGTAAATTCTTCGAGTGTCACGAAACTATCGAAGCAGCCTGGATGGAAGAACCTCGTTCCATCCGGCTGCTCTACCAGGGGATTCTCCAGGTGGGTGTGTCCCTGTATCACGTGCAGCAGGGTAATTGGCGCGGCGCAATGAAGGTGCTGACGCGGGCCATTCCTAAGCTGGCCCACTTTGAACCAACCTGTATGGGCATTGACGTGAGCGGGCTATTGGTCGACGCCCATCGTATCCGCGAGTACCTGATTCAACTGGGGCCGGAACGGATCGGCGAATTTGATCCGGCCTTGTTCCCTACCATTCGACGGATGACCGGTGAAAAAATAGTTGACGCATAGCGTTGATGGTAGGAGCCAGTCGCTGTCTGCGATGGGCTATTCTCTATCTGCCATTGGCGATTTGCCACTTTTGGAGGCTCTATCACTTGAAAGCGGTCGTGATGCACCAGCGTGGCGGCCCGGAGGTGCTGCGCTACGAGGATTTTCCTACACCAGAGCCAATGCCAGGCGAAGCGCTGGTCCGCGTGCGGGCCTGCGGCCTGAATCACCTGGACGTGTTCACCCGTCGAGGGGAGCAGGGGCGACGGGTGAAGTTGCCCCACATTCTGGGCGTGGAGACGGCTGGCGAAATAGCTGCCCTGGGCGAGGGTGTGACCGGCCTGAGTGTGGGCGACCGGGTGGTGAGCGGCCCTGGCATTTGGTGTGGCCGATGTGAATTTTGCCGGGCCGGCCAGGAAAATATGTGTGCTGAGCGCTTGATCGTAGGCGTGGATGTGCATGGCGGCTACGCCGAGTATATAAAGCTACCCGCCTACGCGCTGGCGCCACTGCCCAAAAGCGTCTCATTTGAGCAGGGCGCGGCTACGCTGGTGGCCTTTGGCACCGCCTGGCACATGCTGGTGGACCGGGCTGCATTGGCGGCGGGCGAAACGATCCTGGTATTAGCGGCCGGCAGCGGGGTGGGAATGGCCGCCGTGCAATTAGGCAAATACCTGGGCGCGCATGTCATCGCCACCGCCAGCACCGACGACAAACTGGCTCGCGCCTGCGGCCTGGGGGCCGATGAGACGATCAATTACGCCCAACAGCCCCGCTTTGCCCGCGCCGTCCGCCGGTTGACCGAGGGACGCGGCGTGGATGTAGTGATTGAGCATGTAGGCACGCACACCTGGAAAGACAGTGTAACCGCACTGGCCATCGGCGGGCGACTGGTGACATGCGGTTCGACCACCGGACGCTGGGGAGAAACCGACTTGTGGTCTCTGTTCGCCAAGCAAGCCACGATTCTGGGATCCTTCAGCTCCACGCAGGCCAACTTCCGCACTGTGCTGCAGTTGGTCGGCGAGGGAAAGTTGGAGCCGGTAGTTGACAGTGTGCTGCCTCTGTCGGCGGCGGCCGAGGCTCACCGCCGTCTAGAGGCACG
>JAHELX010000109.1:0-3927 GCA_024643945.1 Anaerolineales bacterium | reverse complement strand
CCACGCAGGCCAACTTCCGCACTGTGCTGCAGTTGGTCGGCGAGGGAAAGTTGGAGCCGGTAGTTGACAGTGTGCTGCCTCTGTCGGCGGCGGCCGAGGCTCACCGCCGTCTAGAGGCACGGCAAGTATTCGGCAAGATTGTCCTTCAACCATAGGCCAAGGGCTTTCGTGTATCTCACTCTTTGCCTCTGGCGTCAAGTTACATTATACTCAATGCATTCACGGAGAAAGCTCAAGACAGTGTCAACCTAAAAGGAGATGAACGTATGAACACTGAAGCACCGACCCCGGGAAATGACATCACCGACAATGACAAGCTGATGGCAGCTCTTTCCTATCCCATTCCCATTGTTGCTATCGTCATTCTCGTCTCCGAGACGAACAAGGTGCGCCCCTTCCAGAAATTTCATGCGGTTCAGGCCTTGGCCTTCTGGGTGGTATTGATCGTAGTCGGCATCGTGCTCTCCATCGTCACGCTGGGGATTGGTAGCCTGTGCTTCCCCGTGCTATGGCTCGTCTCGCTGTGGCCGGCCTATCAGTCCTACCAGGGACAGTACATGGAGATGCCGGTCATTACCGACTTCATCCGCAATCAGGGATGGGTGTAAATCAGGTAAAGAGTAGATACTAATCAGAGGACAGTAGACGGAAAATGATGGACTCGCTTTCCGTCTACTGTCTACCGTCCATCACTGGAGATTCGAGATTGCCCCCCACCTCGAAACGCTGGAACGTTTTCCCCCGCGCGCCTGAGGCGTATTTCGCGCGATTCCCCGACCTGCCTCCCCTGATTGTGCAAATTCTTCACAATCGGCTCATTGACGACCCCGACCAAGTGCGCCAATTCCTGGCCCGCCGATCATCTGATACGACCGACCCATTTCAGTTGAAGGGTATGTCCGAAGCTGTGGCTCGCCTGCGCCGGGCGCTCAAGTCTGGAGAGATCATCGCCATCTACGGCGATTACGACGTTGACGGCATCACCGCCACTGCGCTGATGATGCAAACCCTGGCTGCCTTGGGCGGGGAGGTGCGCCATTACATCCCCAACCGCTTTGACGAGGGCTACGGTTTGCACATGGGAGCCCTCACAGCGCTAGCGGGGGAGGGTGTGCGAGTAGTGCTGACCGTGGATTGCGGTATCCGTTCGGTAAAGGAAGTGATTCACGGTAACCAACTTGGCCTCGACATGATCCTCACTGATCACCACCGACCTGGCAAGGAGATCCCCCCTGCTCTGGCCATTATCAACCCCAAGCAGACTGGCTGTTCCTATCCCTTCGAGAAGTTGGCGGGCGTGGGACTGGCTTTTAAGCTGGCCGAAGCTTTGATGCAGGCAGAGGCGCGTAGTCCTCTTGAGAGGCAGGGTAAAATGAGAGGGCGGCGCCCGCTAGCGTTGGACGACCTGCTCGATCTGGTAGCCCTGGGGACCGTGGCTGACCTGGCCCCTTTGACGGGCGAAAACCGGGCACTGGTCACGCGTGGGTTAGAGCAACTCAATGCTCCCCATCGACCCGGTCTGCAGATGCTGATGACGCAGGCGGGGGTACAACCGGGGAAAGTTGGTGCCGATACCATCGGTTTTATGCTCGGTCCCCGGCTCAACGCGGCCGGCCGCATGGAGGACGCCCTGGCTGCCTACGAGCTGCTCGTTACCGACGACCTATTCCGCGCCGGGCAACTGGCCCAGCAACTTGACAGTCAAAACCGGGAGCGACAACTTCTCACTCAAACTACTCTCGAACAGGCACGCCAGGTGATCCTGCAAGACGGAGCCAACCACCCCCTGTATCTCATCGCCGATCCTGCGTTTAACCCTGGGATTGTAGGGTTGGTGTCGAGCCGGTTGACGGAAGAATTTTATCGCCCGACACTGGTGGCCCAGCGCGAGGAGACGCACACCAGGGGCTCTGCCCGTAGTATCCGCGAGTTTCATATCACCCAGGCTCTGGACGAGTGCGTCGACCTGTTGGAGCGGTATGGTGGACACTCCATTGCTGCTGGTTTCACCGTCAAAAACGAAAACGTGCTTGCCCTGGAGGCCAAGCTGTTGGCTATCGCCGAGCGCAAATTGGCAGATGTCGAGCTAATTCCCGAACTAAGCATTGACGCCAGGCTGAATCTGCGTGGCATTAACCGCCGCCGCGTGGAGGACCTTCTCTCCGCCCGCGCTGCCGGACGTGCTATAGATCAGAGCGATGTCGGCCTGCAAATCATAGACGGACTGGAGGAACTGAGTCCTTTCGGTGAGGGAAATCCTATGCCGATCTTTGCTTCCCTTGGCCTGGAGATCAAGGGCAAGCGGCTGCTAGGGGCTGAGGGGGAGCACTTGAAGCTAGTGCTTCATGACGGTAAGCAGACGTGGGATGCCATCGCTTTTCGTCAGGGAGACTGGCACGACCATCTTCCCACCTATGTGGACGTGGCCTATACGTTAGAGATCAACGAATGGAATGGACGGCAACGGCTGCAGTTGAACGTCAAGGACATCAGGCCCGCCGAATCGGTTGAGGAATAATATGAGCATTCCGCTGGCTATTATCGTTCACGGTGGTGCATGGTACATCCCAGCGAAAGATTGGGAGGCACACAAAGCAGGCTGCCAGGCGGCGGCCATTGCTGGCTTCGAAGTATTGCGGCACGGTGGCAGTGCCCTTGATGCTGTAGAGACAGCCATCGTGTGCCTGGAAGACGACCCTACCTTTGACGCTGGCGTTGGTGCCCATCTCAATCAAGAAGGGGTGGTACAGCTTGACGCCGGGATGATGGATGGCCACACCTACCAGGTAGGGGCGGTGGCCGCCATCGAACGCGTGAAGAATCCAATCCGCGTCGCCCGTCGCCTGTTGAGCAGCGAGCACAATATGTTCGTCGGATCGGGGGCCATGGCCTACGCCCAGGCATGTGGCATCCCTCTTTGCGACCCAGAAGACCTGGTGGTAGCCCGTGAGCGCACCCGATGGCTGGAATGCCGGAAACGAGGTGAGCCCCCTTCCGAAACTGTGTTTGTTGGCGGCCCAGAGAAAGGCACGGTGGGCGCGGTCGCGATTGACCGAGAAGGAAACATCGTCGCCGGCACTTCCACTGGCGGCACACCCTTTAAACCAGCCGGCCGTGTCGGCGACAGCCCATTGCCTGGCTGTGGTTACTACGCCGACAACGCCCTGGCCGGCGTGTCGGTGACAGGCCACGGCGAGGCTATCATCCGGGTGCAATTGGCCCGCACTGCCGCCGACTTTTGTGCCAAGCTGTCTGCCCAGTCGGCGGCCGAGGCGGCTATGCGTATGTTGAGCGACCGTGTGGCTGGCAAAGGGGGACTCATCTTAATTGACCACATGGGTCAGGTAGGCTACGCCTACAATACCTCTCAGATGGCCCGCGCCTTTATGGTCGAGGGGATGGACGAACCAGAGGTCGGAATCTAACCAGGCGTACTTATCCCCTTCAATCGCCCACCCAGCGCTCGATCAGCATCAGCAGGATCCACAATAGACCAATAGCGCCAACCCCAACCAGCAGACAGCCAAAGCCAGTGACTCCCGCAGCCGGCCCAAAGATGATGGCAATCAAACCCGAGCCGACCACCAGCAGAAACAGCACGACCGCAATGGCCAGCCTGCGCTCAGTTTGGCGGTGGTGGCGACGATAGTCTGTAGGAGGGCGCGAGTTGGAAGACGACATTAGAAAACCCAGGTTCCCAGCAATGGTAATGCAGCCGGATAGTAACAATTCAGGTAACTGCTCAGCCTCCCGGAGCAAAGCCCCCCCACGGGGCAGGTTTAGCTGGTTTATAGTTGAAATCGTCAGCTTGTTCGAGCTTTGAGACGCAAAACCCCGTGGGGGGGCTTTGCTCCGGGAGGTTGGGTTGAGTGGTTACCAATTCAGACGAATTACGGCGATGAGGTTGATCTCGTCGTAACCGTCACA
>JAHELX010000001.1 GCA_024643945.1 Anaerolineales bacterium | reverse complement strand
GGCTCTTCTATCTCCAGGTCGCTGATCAGAATGGCAGCATCTTCGAACTCGGTCCTGACCCGCTGGTGATCGGTGATCATCTCGCGTGACACCAGGCCGCGCCCCCAATACATACCCTCCACGTACTCACGCTCCAGTTCGCGCGTGCGGCCGGGCCGGATTTCCAGCCGGCCATACTCGCCGATGATGTCGAAGATCTCACCCAACATCTTGGCCAGGGGTGGGTCATAGCAGATCGATTCGGCCACTTGGGCCAGTTTCTCTTTTCCCTCAACCGGAGTCGTCATGCTCGTCAGGTGGTTGATGATGGCGTGCATGCCCTTTTCCAGGTAAGCATGCAGGCGCGCGGCATTGCCACCCGAGGCCAGATAGCAGATGCCTTCGTTATAGACCGACTGAAATAGAACCGCTGCAGTTGCGGTTCCATCGCCTACCTGATCGTGGAGTTGCCACAACACCTCGCGGATGAACATGGCGCCCACATCCTCGTCCCGATTGGCCAACTGGATGATGCGCCGGGCAATGACCCCCCCGTTGTCCAGCAACTCTGGCATTCTGTTATCTAAAATGCGATCGATGGCCACGATGCAGGGGCATGGTCCTAACGTGGGGCGGAGGGCGTTGACGATTTGGTTGATGCCCCGCTGCATGCCCCGATAAGCAGCGGGCTGAAAAACGACGCGTTGAGGTTTCGGTTTTGGTAAAGAATTCATTAGACGTGAGTATTCCTTTGGAAATCTTGTAGCTATCCCTTGATAGCTCCCGCCATCACACCTTCGACGAAGAATCGGCGGAAGATCAGGTAAACGATAATCATGGGAAG
Source organism: Anaerolineales bacterium (assembly GCA_024643945.1). The sequence goes on along the minus strand of JAHELX010000001.1, from coordinate 47,977 downwards.
CACGGAGGCGAAAATCCCCGAATAGATGACCTGGAAGTTGGTCGAGAACTGGCCAGCCGTATTCTGAATGAAGGGCAGCAAAGTTGAGTTGGCTGGATCCAGGTAGACGTAGGGCTCCAGGAACTGGTTGTAGAACATTGGCATCTGGATAACTATCAGGCTGATAATGGGCACCTTCAGGAGTGGTAAAATGATATAACGCACATACTGTAGCCGGCTGGCTCCGTCGATCATGGCCGAGTCTTCTAGATCTCTGGGGATGCCGCTGATCGCCGACGTAAAAATCATAGTCGATAGAGCTGTCCCTTTAATGTTGATCAGAACAAGGCTCAAAAGCTGGAGCGCGTCGCGCGTAAGGCTCCCCTGCACGCTGTAGCCGGGAAACAGCCTGAAAATCCACTGGATAAGCTGGTATTGAGGCAACAGGATGAGCATGGCTGGTATGACCATCTGCAAGAGGTAAATGTTATAAACGGCCATCTGGTCTCGGCGCCGTAAGCCAGCCAGCCCATAGCCGGTGAAGATTGACAGCGTGATCAAGAGTATCAAGCTCACGAAGGTAACCAGGAGTGTTCTGCCCAAAGTGGCCCAGAAGGTTGTGCTTTGCAATTCGCCGGTCAGCAAGGTCATCCAGCCATTGTAGGTGTAGAATCCCTCAAAGAAATCCTTTATCTTTTGTTCGGGAATATTGTATTGCTCCGAGATCTCCCGCAGTGTAGTTCGAGCCATTAGAAAGTCAGTGGGAGGAATGCCGAGTTCTGTCTTCAGGCCCGTCAAATCCAGGTCATAAAAGACGGCCAGGTTTCCGACTTCGGCATCCATGCTAACATCTTGTGCCTTGGGGATCCACAGATGCAAATCGGCCGAGTCTTTGGTGCTCACAAAACTGCGCACGAAGAGCGCGTAGAATGGAAAGATCGTCACGATTGTATAGGTAACCATCACCGCCGACGCAAACACTCGGAGTAGTCGCCTACGCCCGGCCATAGTCAGCAGTGGCCTTCTTTCTGTCTGCAGCCTGGTGATCTCCGCTGGTTGAGTCGCCATCGAGATTGTTCCTCCTCTCTTAGTATTGCACACGCCGCTGCAGCCGCTGGAGGGCCACTCCTAGCAGAACCAGAGGCAGGAAGGTTTCCAGAGCGAGGGTCATGCCCATGGCCAAACGATCGATTTGAAAGCCGTAGGTGAAGAACAGAATGCTAAGCAATTTCGCCTCTGGGTTGACATACAGGGCACCCATGGCCACCAGCTCATCGAAGACCGCAAAGGAGCCAATCAAACACATGGTCGTCGCCAGGATGAAAGAGGGCCACATCTGGGGAAAGTAAACCCGCATGAGCCGCTGCCAGTACGAGGCTCCGTCTACCACAGAGGCTTCAATGGTTTCCATGGGGATGGACAGCAGGCCGGACAGGAAAATGGCCATGTTGTAGCCGGCATAACGCCAGCCCACCAAGAGCGGCAAGATGAAGGCGGTCCCTCCGGCTGAATATATGTTTACTGGTGTCTTGATAAGGCCGGCCTTGAGGAAAAGAAGATTGGCGGTGCCCGTCTCTTTGGCAAAAAGCATCACTGCCATATAGCCCACCGCCAGACCAGAGACCATCAGCGGCAGATAGACTATGGTGAAGAAGCCACCCCGGAAGCCAACTTCGTACATTAGCAGGGCCAGGCTCAGCCCGAAGATGTATACTGTGGTGTAGTTGAAAATTACAAAGATAATGGTCCTGCGCAAGGCTGGTAGATAATCAGCCTGAACGCCGGAGTCAGTAAAGAGCGCCGTAAAGTTACGGAGGCCGACTGCATTGATCTGTGGGTCATTGAATTGGGCCATGTCGGTAAAGAGAATAGGGATGGCTACAAAGAAAGGCACAATCGTCAGCAGGACGAATATCACCAGTTGCGGCGAAATGAAAGCCCAGTCTTGCAGGGCGCGTGCGCGTTCCAGTTTGCCCATTTTTCTTTTTTGTGGGGTTTTGAGCAGTTGTTCGCTCAGAGAGGTCGGGGGCGCAATTTGCATTATACTCTCCTCCATCTCGAAGTGCCTGGGCAGCCCACTTTCAAAATGGGCCACCCAGGCCAATGGGCAAGATTACGCGGGCAACCCCTCGTAGCTCTCGTCCCAGTTCTTCTGGATAACATCCAGGGCACCCTGGACATCGATCTTGCCAGAGAACAAGTCAGCGAAAACCACGTTATTGCCGTTGGACTCCCAGTCCCAGGCACCCTTGGCGCCCTTTTTGCGATACGGACTGGCCTGAACGTTGCCGGTAAAGCCTTGCTCCCACTTGGTGTCGGGCCACAGGCCGTCAGGGTTATCGATCCCTTTCAAGACCCTTTGATACTGGGGACCCTTGAGGTCAAGCGGCTTGTCTAGATCGTACAACGGCCAGCGGCCTTCGGCTTGAGCTCGGGCGGCGACAGCCTCAGGGCTCCAGAACCAGTTCCAGGCAACCAGGATCTGGGGCCAGGTAGGCAGTTTCTCCTCACCGGCGCGCATCCACCACTGGTTGTCGATATTGGGTGGTAGAGCGCTCTGGAGCCATTGGCCGCCGTCGGCGGGTGGGGTGGCCGGCAGGCCTTGCTGGTCAAAAGTGGATCCAGCCGCCAAGGCTTTGTCCCACACCCAGGGGCCGTGCAGCATCATGACCGATTTGCCGGCGATGTAGCTGGCCTCCATATCGCCCTCCCACTGCCGGGTTGGCATGTTCTCCGCGATCCAGCCCTTGTCCTTGGCATCCAGGAAGAACTGGAAGAAGTGGCGATAGGGGGAGTCCTCGGCGTTGAACTTAGCTTTGCCCAGCCAGCAGTCAGCCTGTCGTTGCCGCGTGCCATCCTTGAAGGCCAGTGGAATGCAGTCGGAGTAGTTCAGTCCGAAGATCCAGTTATGCCACGCCTGGTTCCAGAACCAGTCCACGCCATCGGTATTCTTGGCCCAGGCTGTGCCTGCATCCATCCACTTGGACAGGTCCTCCCAGGTCTTAACGTCTTTATGAGGGTCGAGGCCAGCCTGCTGCATTAAATCGTTGTTGTACTGCCAGGTCATCACATAGCCCTGGAAGCAGTCCAGGGAGCGGGGGCCAGGTAGGCCGAACAGATCCGCCCAGGCATTCTTGGCGTCGAATTGCCAGTGATCCCACCACTGGAAGTCGATCTCACCCAGGTTGATGGCCATCTGGTAGTTGTTCTTGTCGAAGAAGATCTGGGTTTCCTGGGTCAGCTCGATGGCCGGCAGATAGCCACCGGCGACCTTGGCTTCGTACGCGGCCGCGGTGTCCTCGTTGATGGAGAAGACGTTGATCTTGATGCCGGGGTGCTCGGCTTCGAAGATATTCCAGATCTCGCGGTACGGGCCTTCATACTCGGCCAGAGACATGCAATCCAGGGTCACCTCCTCGCCTGCCGGGGCTGCAGCGGCAGGTGCTTCGGTAGCGGCAGCCGGCGCTTCGGTGGCCTTGGGTGCCGCAGGGGGTGCTGGCGCCCCACACTGAGCAGCGATCAGGCCCGCCGCCGTCAGGGCACTTGCCCTCAAAAAGTCTCGCCGGCTAAGAGTTTTGTTACTCATTCTCTTCCTCCTCTAAGGATTGTGAAAGAAGTTTGGTAACCACGCGATGTTTTGGCCTAAAGTCAATATCACCTCCTCTGGAATTCGGCCAGGGGCCAAGAAAGTCCAAGAAAACTACAACGACTCTTTCTCGGAACTGACCACCTCCTTTCAAGGACTCAATGCCCACTAAACCGGCGCTGATGAAATCCCGGTAGTGTCAACTGCCAGGTGTTAACCTTCGTGGTAGTAGATGTCCCAGCCCAGGTAATCCTCAAACGCCTCGGTCAGAATGTCAGCCACGTATGAGCCGTTCATGGCCGCGTGATGGGCGAAGCCGTTCTTGCAGATGTAGCGCAGCAGCTTCTGCAATTCCGGCACTTCTACGACTGCATGCATACCCGATATCTTTGAGAGTGGATCATCGGTGAAATGGCCCTCACCCACATAGGTGCGGATCCGCCCCATGCGATCGTCGGTGTCCAGGCGGGCAAAAGTCACCGGACCGGCAGTGGGCCGCCCTTCCACCGCTCCCCAGGTGTTCTCGGGCCCTAAGGTCGTGCCCAGGATTTCGGCAGAGACCATTTTAATGTCTTTTACCAAGCTCTTGGCCCAGTTGCCACAGTGGAAGAAAAGGCACTTGTCGGGCTCGTTATTGTAGTTGTTGTTCCAATCCACCAGGGCGCTGGGTGTGCCCGACGCCAGTTGCAGCGCGTACATAGAAGCCACACCGGCGATATCTACCTCGCAGGCGCTGGGCATCAGCTTGTCACTCATCATGCTCATCAGCGTGCAGACATTGATCCCGTAGTTGGTCTGTACGGCAGTCCAGCATTGAATAGCTGTGGCGTCGATGCTCAATTCATCCATCCAATCAGAGATGACGATACCTAATTTGGCCATACGCAGCAGCGACTGCGGTGGCGCGCCGTCGGTAGTGGCATAGGCGTTGATTGCCTCCAGCTTGGCGCGCACGCGCGGGTCCTCGTCAGCCAGTTTGCTGGCGTTGGCCAGCGCCTCAGTCATCTCCAGCGTGGAAACGCTGATGCCCGAGGCTTCCAGCAGCTTTTCGCTAAAGCGTACGGTTCTGAAGGCATTCGGGCGTGCACCGACTGCTCCCAAACGCGCCGTGCGCAGCCCATTCACGACCCGGCATAGGCTGATGAAGTGATTAATTTCTTGTTCGAACTCCTCGGAACTGGGAGCCAGCGTGTGATTCTGCGTGACGCTGAAGCGGTAACCGAATTGATACAGATTGTTGCAGACGGAGATTTTGCCACAGAAGGCATCCCGACGCCCGGCAGCCGTCAGTTCGTCTGTGCTGTCGGGAAAGGCGTGGACTAGAATCGGCACGTTCAGACCTGAGAGTTTGATGGCATCCACAATGCCCAACTCGTCGCCGAAGTTCGGCAGCGTTACCAAAATACCGTCGATTTTGTCGTGGTTGGCTTTAAGCAAGTCAGCGGTTTTCTGGGAATCTGCCCATGTCTCTGTCGCGCCCAAACGGGTGGTGCCTTCATCCACGGCGACGGTCTCAACCCCCATCTTATCCAGGACTCCTAATACCTCTCGGCGCCCTGCTTCAACCAATTTGTCGGCAAAGAAATTACGATTACCAACAATCACTGCCAGAGTCGGCTTGTTATTCATCTCGTGCTCCTTTAGTGTGACATTTGGATTAGAGCTCAATGCCCAGGAGGTGGGGAAGAAGTTTCCTCACTCTATCAGTGCTTCCAACGTAGAGCCACATGACCATTTGGTCGGTGCTCGAAGATCTGCCAGTCACGCTGCCAATCGTTTGCCCATTGCATTCCAGTTCGCCGAAGCCGCCAAAGTTACCGTCGTCGTTGTACACGTGGATGGAGTGCCCTCGGCGACCTGGCTTGTCCGGCGGCTCTTCGACGTAGGGCATAGAAGGGTTATTAAAGAAATTGCGTACGATCAAACATGCCCGCTCGTCATCCAGGTGATTAAAATAGGCCAGGCGGCCAAAGACATGGGCTGCCTTGTACCCCACTTTGTAGCGCCGATGACCGGTGATTTTGACCCGCACGTGATTGGGGTAGATGGTTTCGTTTTCTTTCAGTCGATCAACGACCTGGCGAAACGTGATCTTGGTATTTATTTGCGATCCATCTCCGATGACAAATTGCATCTTTGTACCTTTGGCCCTTCAACGCCTGCGTGCGACATTGCTGCCGAATGTGGCGGCACATTGATTTATGGCGCAGAGTACCCTCACCAGAAAGTATACTCAGAGGGTTCGGTACTGTTTCACGGCGAAAAGATGGCTTTCAATACCTTGCCTTCCAGGGCCATAGTGGCACCTTGTTTAAAGTCGGAAAGCGGGAAGCGATGGGTTATCAATTTGTCTGCGGGAATGCGGCCCGAGGCGACTAACTTCAGCGCGAGCCGATAGTGTTTGGGGGCAAAGATGGTCGTCCCAATCAGGTGCAGAGCATTGTAGTGTACGATGTTCATGTCTACACCAGGCTTGCTGCTGTCTTTGGGCAGACCGCCGAAGAGCAGGATGCGCCCGCCCTTGCGGGCCATTTCGACGGCTTGAACCTGGGCGATGGGGGCTGGCGTGGCCGTTACAATCACGTCGGCACCTTTGCCATGGGTCAATCGCCTGACTTCTTCCACCAGGTCTGTCTTGGAGGCGTTGATGGTGGCGTCTGGTTCGAAGGCTTCAGCCAGTTTCAGACGTTCGTCTGCAATGTCAGCTACGAAGATCTTGTCGGCACCGCGCGCTCGAGCCAGGCTGGTATGTGTACAGCCCACAGGACCGGCGCCGATCATGACAACCGTGTCGCCCAGGCCGACTCTGCCCTTGTCCTGGGCGTTAATGCATGAAGCAATGGGCTCACAGATGGCGGCAAATGCCGGATCAAGGCCGTGCGGAATCTTCTCAATCACACCCAGCTTGACAGATGCTTCTGGGATGCCAATGTACTCGGCGAAGCCACCGGGCCAGGCCTGGGCTATCTCCCGATAGTTTTCGCAAAGCTCATACTCCCCGTTGAGGCAGAAATCACACACGCCACAGTAAGCGGGTGGACCGACGCTTACCAGGTCCCCTTTTTTCCACGCCCCTTCGTATCGGGGGCCAACTTCTACCACTCTGCCCGCTAGCTCGTGACCGATTATCCAGGGTAAGGTAACTTTTCTATGCCCACTACGCAAGGTGCGCAGGTCTGACCCGCACAAACCGCATGCTTCGACTTCCAACATGAGACCGCCCTCTGAGACATCGGGTACCGGCACATCCTCCACATCAAATTGCATCGGGGCACGGACGACCACTGCTTTCATTGTATCACTCATAATCCATCCTTCATCCAGCTTCCCCGCAACGAGTATCAGACAGATATCATCCCTCATCCATGAGTAGCGTGTCCTGCATCTGGCGCAATTTGTAAACCATCTTGCTGGTGTCAGGGGCAATGTTGTCTGCGGTTAACATCCCCCCCTTGGGGATGTCCTTGAGCACTTTCGCCCCTGGTGCCAGTCCCATAGGGATGGCCTTATTGGCCTGTGCTTCCTCGTATTTATGCACTAGGCTGTAGATGTCGGGGCTGCCAATATCCCCAACGGTTTCGCCGGCCTTGAGATCCCGCTTGGCTAAAGGTACCACTTCAGAAACCATCCCTTGCGGAACCAGAGTAGATTCTCTGTAGATAACCGCTTCGGCGATCGAAAGAGGCGTCTCGATGCTGCATAAATGATAGGGGCGATAAAGCAAGTAATAAGGTCCGGGTCCCATGGAATAGAACTTCATATCCCCCCGAATGTGAGGATCATCGGTGGTGATGATGGCAAAGACACCGGGGGCTACCTTCCCAGTGGAGTAGTCCATGCAGCCACGCTGGCTGAGGATACCCCCATCTTCCTTGGGGATGAACACTTTGGTCAGGTCCCCGACGTCCACCTGGGCTCCATGGGCGCCAGGTACATCGGGCACCAGTCCGGTCGCATTCGATATGGCCGCCAGCTCAACCATGGTTTTGGTGCCATCCTTAAAAGCAGCCAGCATCTTGGGATTCATACCCTTGCTTTCGGCTTCCTCGCGGCAGGACTCGGGCGTGGCATAATGATCGATGAGATTGTTCTTGCCTTTACCTAAACAGACAACTTCAAAACCCAGGGTGCTGGCGAAGTCATAGAGCGATTTGCAGACGCCGGGCTCATCTCCCATGGCGACGGTGTATACGACGTTCGTTTTTTGCGCCATGCGATGCAAAAAGACACCCACGGTGACGTCTGTCTCGACGTTTAACATAACGATATGTTTCTGATTGAGGATGCCGTTCCAGGCCACTTGAGCGCCGACCTCGGTGACACCTGTGGCCTCAACCAGAGCGTCCAGACTCTCCAGTTGGGTCAACAGCAAGGCATCTTCAGTCACCAGATATTTACCTTGACGGAGAGCGTCCTCGGCATCGCCGGGCTTGTTCGTAACAGAAATCTCAGTCCGAGGGATACCAGTGGCTTCCAGGGTGGTCAGGGGGCGGTCGACGAGCACATCGGCAATGGCTTTGATCTCCAAGCCGGCCATCTTGCGCGTCACGTGAACCATTCCCGATCCTTCTTGTCCACAGCCTACCAGGCCCACCTGAATCAGGTTGCCGGCTGCTTGCCGCTTGCGTAAGTGGTACAAGAGTTCCATTCGGTATTTGCTCCTTAGAGGGCGTAAGTGCAGAATCAGGCCTGGGCCAGTTCGGGCGGTCTGTGTCTCTTTAAGATGGGCTATCTGACGTCCGATTGGCGGTCACAGCCACCGATTCGTCGGCATCTTCCAGCAATCTGGCAGCTATTTGATCGTCGGTGACCAGTACGTTAATAAACTTACCTCGCAGAGCAGCGCGGATTACGTGGAACTTCTCGGCGCCACCGGCCACACCAATGACACGCGGGATCCGTTTGATCTGATCCAGGTCAAGCCCGATAATCCGGTCATTTATTTCGTGCTCGATTGTGTGACCGTCCTCATCAAAAAAACGCAAGGCGATGTCGCCTACCGCGTTCTGCGCCTTTAATTGTTTCACCTCTTCCGCGAGGAGAGCCCCGGCCTGCATTACCACGGAGTCATGTACTGGCACGCCAATACCGACTAGCGCGATGTCGGCCCTGGCTCCCAAAGCCAGTGTGTCGGAGATCTGAGCGTCCTCGAGTAAGGCGTCGCGTACTATTTTGCTGGATACTTTGCCGGGTGCGGGCAGCAAGCGTGGCTTGGCTCCTAAGATTTGCGCCATTCGGCGCGCGATATCTGTGCCATGAACTTCAGCCTCCGGTCGCCCGAGCCCGCCCATCATTTGCACCACCTTCAGCTCAGGCCAGTTCTTGGACGGAAGCGAATCAATCACAGAAAGCAAGGTAGAGCCCCAGCTCAAAGTAACCACTTCATTGCCCTGAAGACAGCGCAGGAGACAGTCGGCAGCCGCCGGTCCCAACTCACTCGCAATGACGGCTTTATCATGGCTGGAGGGGGAGATAATAACCGCCTCATCCAGGTCAAATTTGGCTTCAAGCGCCCGTTCCAGGTCGGCATGGGTGTTGCCTGGGGAGACAATAGTGATTTGAACGAGCTTTTCATCTCTGGCCTGATTCAGCAGGCGTGAAACCTTGATGCGTGACAGACCAAAACGCTTGCCGATTTGACTTTGCGTCAAGCCGTCTTCGTAATAGGCCTTGGCAAGCTTGTAGAGGAGTTTCTTGGGATCTCCCGAGAGGGCGGTCATAGGTGACACCTGTTCATTTGAACAGCATTGACCAAACGTTCATTGGCATGATATCATACCTTTATCGGGATGTCAAGTGTTCAGTGCTGATCAAATGAACATTTTGAGGTATCAGGCGCAAAATTCAAATGGGATGCATTAATGCGAAAAGGCTCACGACGTAGAGTCCGTGAGCCTTTCCGGTCTTTCGGCTTCAACCGGAGGCGGCCTGCGATGGACACGATTGCCTTCCGACGAGCTCGTCGCCTGTTGCTGGTAAACTCATCGACGTCTTTACCCTTCCGGCGGGTAATACCAGACTTCACCCGGCTCCAGCACGACCGGCTTGACCACTGGCCCTTCATCCGAATGCAGATTGCTGACCAAAGTAACGAACTTCTCGACGTCGGGGTTTCCCTTGGCCTTGGAGTAGTGGTTCGTCAAAGCGTATTCGACGCCCAGCCAGAGGCAGGCCAGTGCCGCCTCATGCGGGCTCATCTCGCCCGCGAACGACTCGGGCACGCCGTGCTTTTGGAGCTGGCCGCTGTCCGGCATAGAAACGACCATGAGAGCGATCTTCGGTTGGTACAATTGACCAAACAGCTTCAAGTCGCTGAAAATCGCCGTGTCGCCCGAGTGATATACGCTGACACCCGGATCGGGGTAGAAAATGAAGCCCATAGGCGGACCCGAGATAAACGACCCATCCGGGTACTCAATGAACGACCAGTGCATGGACGTGACCGAACGCACGCGGATGCCAGCTTCTACTACTTGCAAGCCCCAGCACACACCACGTACCTTGGTCGGATCCAGCCCGCCGTGGTGGACGAGATGATGACGTACTTCGCCGCCGCAGATAACCGGGCATTCGAACTTACGTGCAATCTCCAGAGTGTCGCCCATGTGGTCCCACGCGGCATGCGTCACCAAGACCAGGTCTACGCGATCCAGATCCTTCACCCTGACCGGCGAACAGTCACTGTCATTCAGAAATGGGTCAATCAGGATGACCGTGTCCTGGCGATTGGTAATACGATATGCTGCATTCCCAAAAAACTCGAACTTGGTCTTGCCGTTCATGTCCTTTCTCCTCTCTGCTGATTGTTCTTTCTAACCGATTGGATTGGTTACGCTTTAAGTGGAGTGGCCAATTTAAGGCTATCGCTTGCCCTGATGGGTCAGATAGTCCCGGTATAGCTGAATATAGTTGGCCACCCCTTTCTCGATATCGGCAAATTCGGGCTCGTAGCCGAGTTGCTGCTGCGCATTGTCAATGCTCAGCACGCCACGATAACGTATCTCGATCATATCAGCCTCCGAGAGACCCGAGCCAATCTCGATATCCGCGCCGGGGACCAGCTTTTTGACCACGTCGGCTACCTCTCCAGCCGTGACCAGCGGCTTGCCAGTTGCCACATAAAAGATGCGATCCTTCACCTGGTCGGCCGGGATATCCACTGCCTTAACTGCTGCTTGGGCGACGTCGGCGGCGTGGGTGTAGTCGCGCGGGAACTCCTTACCTCTCTCGAAGCGCGTGGGCAGACCGCGCACCGAGTTCTCGACCATGGGCTTGATGTAGATCGGGTAGCGCATGCCGAAGCCATACACCGCCGAGGGACGCAGAACGATGAAGTCTACCCCGAATGCCTGGTGGTAAGCCCAGCAGAAGGCCTCGCTGGCTAGCTTGGCGGCTGCGTAAAAACCGCCGCCTGGCCCCTCGGTGCCGAGAAATACCGGATGAGCTACATCCACGGGCTCGTACTGAATGCCCGGCAAAACAGCGATGCTGGAGAAATAGACCACTCGTTGAACATCAAACAGACGGACAGCTTCGAGGACATTGAACGTGCCACCAAAGTTGATACTCCGGGCCAGGCCCGGCCGTTCGTTAAGCAGTGGCAGGTTGACGACAGCCGCGATGTGGATGATGGCATCCGGCTTATAAGCTTGGATTGCCGCGACCAAATCGCCCCAGCTATCCACCCCGCCCGGCACAAATTGTACTGCGTCGGCAACCGGCTTGAGCCACCAGGCCTGTTCAGGGCCGGGCTGTTGTATGTCAAAGTTGATGACCCTATCGCCACGTTCGGCCAATCGCCGCATGACGTAGCTGCCGATCAGACCAGACCCGCCCGTGACCATCACCGTGTGATTCATAACTTGACCTCCTTGTTTCCTCGATCAACAATTCTTGCTGCTCTGAGCTGGCAAGGCTATGCCTCCTGGCCAGCCCGGGCCAAGACCGGCCTGGAGGCAAATTGCTTTCGCGTTTGTGCCGTGTTCCTGGTCGGGTGCCAGTCAAGAGGTCACGCGCTGTCTATGCGGGCGACGGCATAGGGCAGCAGACTGAGTTTCAGCGCGCCTGAGCTGGTCTCCTGTAGCTCTCCTGCTTGACTGCGAAAGTCTTCGGGTGAGCGCATAGCCTCCTCTGCGTTGGTTTCGTCCAGATGGCGCACCCGAACGCGTTGGCTCAAATTGCTTACAATTACATGTTGAGGCTCAGGGCTTAGATTAGCCAGGAGCACTCGGGTCTTGCCATCCTTGCGCAAGGCCAGGCCATCTACCTTCAAGGTATCGCTGGACGTGGTGGGCAGCGCCTCGCCCCCGGTAAATTCACCCACATCGGCCAGGACGTGGTACATAGGGAAGACTCCGCCTGGCAACGAATGGAACTTCCCGGGCAAGGGCGAGCCGGCCTCGGTTTCCATCACACCCAACCAGCCGGTCGTCTCATAGTAGGTCACGCTGTAGACATCGCTCTCAGCCACGTACTTGAGACTGCCAGCGGTCCAGCCAGCGCCCAACAAGGACATCTGGCGCACATCCACTCGGTGAGGCAGTTCGCCCGGTGCCGGCTCCGGCTCTGGCCCGGTGGCATTGGGATTGGCGCGCATCTTGAAGGTGATAGTGCTGATGGACAGCGGCAGGCCAGCGGAAAACTGGCGGGCGCTCTCAACGGTAGAAGCCTGGGCCTCCAGCGTCTCGACCAGCGAGGAGTTGTCGAAAGCATGCACTTGGGGATTGAGTGAGTAAGTGACCAGGTCCAACGCCTTTACAGGCGGTCGGCCCCGGTTCAATTCGGTGAAGAAGAAATCAGTGCCGGAGCCGATTTTGGCCTCGGGATCGTAGTCAGGCAGATATTTTCGCGCCAGATTGATCCATTTTTCCGAGGTGGACTTCTCTTGCTCGTGGAAGATGAGCCAGGTACAGACATCGGGTGTGGGGCCTTTGCTCGCCATCTGTTCCAGTAGGCGAACCAGCGACTTCAGCTCACTCTCGGCGGCGGTGGACAAGTAAAGCACTACCTGGAGCGGCACGTTCAATGCCTTCGCCTCGACCGTGGCCTGGCGCAGAGCATCCTCATAACCCGCTTTCGATAACCTAAGGTCTGCTCGCAGGTGGGAGAGATTCAGGGCTTTGAGTCGTGATAGTTCTTTCGCGCTGAGCGGCTGGCCGTGGCTGGCCGTCCCTAGCCCGATGCGTGGCAATGATGTGACAGGCTTATCGCCAATTGAGAAGGTAAGCCCCTCTACGGTTGTCTCCATCTTCGCTTCTGGAACATCTCCGGAGAGAGTCAGGGTGACCGATTGGGAGATTTTTGTCCCTTGCTTGACTTCTACTGGGAAGGGCAGGCGCAGGGGCGTGCAGTAAGTCTTGTATGAGGCATCCGTCCAATTGCGCTGGTCTTCCATTTCGAAGATGTCGCCCTCAAATCGGGTTTCTGCCCACACACCTGGTGCAACTTCATAAGACATAGCCCGCATTTCGTTAAAGGGGTGGACCGGCTTGACTTCACCGTCGATAACGTGCTGTGGCGCTATGTACTGTGGAAAGTCACACTCTTCTACAGCACCGTCGACATGCTCGATCCGGCAGGTGGCCCCGGCATAGTCCATCGGATGCAGGATACAGAAGCCAATACGGGCGCGCAGGAATGTCGCGCGGGCTACCCCATCCATAGTGAAGTTGATCTTCCCCTTGGGATCCCCCGTAATCGTCCCCCTCCAGAAAAAGTCAATGTTGCCCTCTTTGTTTTCCACGTCGTAGGTGATGAGGAAGGAGTCCTCGTCGATGTCCATCTGCAGGTTGGAGATTTTGGGGAGCGCGGTGCCCCAGTTGCGGTCGCGGATAGCGACGTAGATCCGGCGCAGGATCTCCTTGGTGCCTAATCTGACATAACGAATATCGCCATCTTCGTAGACCAACGACAAAGGTCCAGCCCTGAGCGGTATCTGCTCGGGGAGCGGCTCATCTTTTCCGTAGTAAAGCACATTCTTAGTTAGCATAGCATTGCCTCCGTTTTGATGTAGTAAAACTTAATGACATCAGACCATGGTCTGGATCTGTGAACTCAAGCTGAGCGCTGGCTTGCCCGGGATCAGTCGTAGCAAGGCTAGTGCCCCATCAAAGTGATTTTGATAAGTTAGATTCGGTCTCATAGGCACAATCTGTATCATGTCATGATCCATGCGATGGGGTACTAGTTTGACCACCAACAAGATTGGCAACCCGGCGCAAGCAGCCGTCGCCGGCCCTGTCTCAATCGGGAATCAGGCTACGTAAGTATTTGACACTGGCGTGAGCCCACGTGTCTTCCTTGGCGATGGTTTCAGCCAGCCTTTGCTCGGGCGGTGTCCAGAGTTCTAAGATGGCGTTGGGATCCAGACCATGACCGCGCAGTTCCTGGAGCAGCCAAGGGACATTAAGCCGCCCCTGGCCGGCTGGCCGACCTTCGACAATAAAGCCCATCGAGTGATTGGCCCGAAAGATGTCGAAATCCTTTATATGCAAATTGACGACCATAGGTCCAAGGGCCGCAAGCACCACGTCCGGTCCCTCTAGAGCGCCAAAGGAGTTGACGGTATCCAGGCAAATGCCGACGGATTGGCTGCCAATCCGTTCGACAATATCTGCCAAGATTCTGGCCCTGAAGCGATCGTGATTTTCAATGGCCAGACACACTCCTGCCCGCTCAAACTCAGGCATAATCTCCTTGAGTGTGCTGACAACTTCATCTTCTTCTGGATGATGGTCGGCCGTATCGACGACAACCCGAAGAATGGGGGAGTGTAGTCGTTGGGCCAATTGCAGGTAGGTGCGAAGATGCTGGTGAGCAATGCCCCGCGTGCCCACCTCGACCTGGATATCTAGCTCCAAGGCACGTTTTTCGAATCGGTCTAGTTCTTTGGATGACAATTGGTGAAGCGGCAGATTGTCGGCTACCTGCACTACGTGAACATCCAACGCCGCGGCTTTATTCAGCAAGTCCATAGCTTTCATTGGCTGCTGGGGAGGTTGGCCTGGCACGCCGATGGCCCACGTGTAAGTCCAGGAACTGATGCCTAAGCGCATAGTTGTCTCATCTCATTTGGCTGCTGCCCGGGCCTGGGTGATGGCTTTAACTTCGTTCATCACGTTCTCCGGCTCAAACACTTTCTTCCAATCAGGCTGGAAGATGCTTTTCTTAGCCCGCTCGACGGCTAGCTTGGCACCTGCCGACACCTCAGCATCGATGAAGCCAAACAGAATGCCTAAGTTGACGTTCATGTGTCCCAATATGAAATCCCGGGCAATCTGGGCGGGCACGCCACGCCGCACCACTTCTTCGATAGCTTCGCTAATAACTACCTGACAAGTCAGCACAACCGTTTCGGCCAGGGCAGGTTCCAGCATGGCCATTTGTTCGACAGTAATTCGGTACGCGTTCATCACCGGTGCAAAAGCCTTGCGCGCGAACCTTTCACCCTTCAGGTAATCGCTTTCGGTGCCCTGCATTAAGGCGCATACGATGTTTTGCTTGGCCTTGCCACCCCAAAAGTCCATACGCGCCTCTGGATCGGTCTCGTCATTGACAAGCGGCGGGTGGCATGGATGCACGACGAAGTAAGCGATATCTTTGCGCTCTGGCAAGTCGCCACCGTAGGGTGCGGCTGGGTCGAGACAAATAACCAGCGTACCGCTGTTTAATTTGGGCACGATGTTGGCGGCCACTGTGCGGATCACAACATCGGGAATTGCCAGGACTACTACATCGGCCTGGTGGATTGCCTCTTCTTGGGAGGTTGGCTTGAACCCTCGCTCACGCAGCCGGGCTAACCCGGCTTCCCCTGCCTCGAGGTAGAGCATTTCATAGTCGGGATCGCCGCTGAGGGCATTGGCGATGCGCGTGCCGATCTTACCGGCAGCACCAAACAGTGCGACTGTTGTCATTATGTGTATCCCCTTTCGTATATGAGTTAGCGTTTTACGCAACACGCACTTACAATCTGATGACCTGTCCTGTTCGGGCGGACTCATACGCCTCAAAAACCAGACGCATCGTCTCCAGGTTGTCTTCAGCCGATGTTTCGGCCGCTTGTCCCGTCCGGAGCGCACGCAGCAAATCAGCGTTGCAGGGGACGATGCTGGCCTGAACAACTTCGAAGTCCGGGTTGGCCCACGGGTAATAAGGAGGCGGATGCCGTTTAGCGAACGTCCCTCGCTTGGTGGTAACTCGTACCCAGTAATCCGGGCCAAGCTCGACCGAGCCGTTTTCGCACTCGGCAAAGATATAGGTTTCGTTGTAGCGATCGTGCTCTATACGGCTGGCATAACTCAGCATACACAGCACTGTGGCTCCCGATTCCATCTCCATCATCACTGTGGCGACATCTTCTCCTTTGATGTCGGAGTTAACCCGGTTGGTGTCGCAGTAGAGAGTTTTGGCCTCACCGAAAAGGAAACGGGCTGTGTCTAGGATATGGCTGCCCATATCAGTCAAAATGAATCGGTTCAGTTCTTTCAGAAAGGGCTGGTTTTCAAAGACGGGGTAGCTGTTGGCGTAGAGAATCTGGGCCCGGAATGGTTTACCTAGACTGCCTTCTTGCAGTACCTTCTTGAACTGACGAATGGGATGTTGCCAGCGCCAATTCTCGTGAATCATAAAAGGGATGCCAGCTTTTCGGCAGGTTTCGACCATATGTTGGGCTGTTTCCAGGTCAGGAGCCATAGGCTTTTGGCAGATGACTGGGATCTTGTACTTGGCAGCCAACTCAACCAAGGGAGCATGCGCTGCCTCGTGGGTGATAATGTCCACGAAATCGATCTGTTCGTGGCGCAGCAAATCCTCGGGGTTGTCGTAAACCGATGGCACCTCGAAGTACTCGGCCAGGGCTTCCGCTTTGGAGCGAGTGCGGTTATACAGCGCGACACACTCAACCCCTGCTAACTCTCGCCACCCGGCGAGTTGAGAGCGTGACCAGAAGCCGGTGCCCCATATGGCAAATCGCAAAGCCATAATTATCCTCTCGTTAGCTGGCCGGCATTTCGGCCCTGAGTTGCCTGTGGCGCTTCATCACGTCGTTCGCGCCGCACCCGAAGTAGTTGTACGAGGTGACGTATTCAGCATACAACCGCTCGTACACCTGCTGGTTCTCCGGGATGGGATGATAGGCTTCATCCCGCAGGCGGGCCATGCGCCATCTGATCTCAAAGATGTCGGCATAGCTGCCCACCCCTGGGACATTGTTGACGTCGACCAGCATTGCCCGGCCCGATTCGGTTCCGAAACCTACTCCGATGGCGTACTTAGCCAACCGATCACCTCCTGTATCAGGATTTATTGTTATGACGTGCTGAGGTTCTGCATGGCTACTGCGGAGCAGAGTCTGCTTTTGCGGCTCAAGCGAGCCCGAGACCTGGGCTTCGAACCCCCTGCCCCGCAGATCTCCCGGGCTACGTGGCGACTTGTCTTTCCTGGCGCTGTCCGGCCAGGGAAGCGGGCGAAGGGATCCGATAGGAGCGAAGAGAGTTGCTGGACAGTGCCCCCTATTCAGAGGAGACTGCGTCAGCCAGATTGTTGGGCGTTTTGCTCAGCCGATCCAGTTCCTGGGCCAACGCCTGACGCATGGTGTCCTCTGATTCAATCAGGTGTTCGTGCATCGCCTGGCGCGCTCCTTCCGGATCGCCTGCTTTGACCTCTTCCAGAATGGCCTGGTGATACCTAAGGGCGCGGGAGGGCATGCCTGACACGCCGAAAGCCATCTGACGCACCTGGAGCATAATATCAACCAGGGAATCAAGGACCAAAGAGAATAGCTCGTTGTGAGTCGCGCTTGCCAGCGCGGCGTGAAAGTCAACGTCGCTCTGGGCGAACTCACCCCGATTGTCTTGGATCTTAGATGCCTGATCCAGAATCTCTTCCATTTCTTTCAGGTCTTCGGTTGTGCGCCGTTCGGCGGCTAAGCCCGCAATCTCGACTTCCAGGAGACGCCGGATCTCGTGAACCTTGTCGTAATCGAGTTCTGGCTGTCCGGCACGTAGCAACAACTTCATAGACTGAGCCACTGACTCTGTGCTTGGGCTGCGGACGACGGTACCACTTCCAGGTCGCACTTCCAACAAGCTCTTGGCAACCAAAGCGCGTACCGCTTCTCGAATGACCGTGCGGCTGACGCCGAACTGGCGGGCCAGCGTCCGTTCAGGCGGGAGGCGGTCGCCGGGCTGCAGTTGCCCCTCCACGATAAGGCGTTCGATCTGGCGCGTGACACGATTGGCCAGAGTCGATCCCCGGGGGATGGCCTGGAATAGATCATTTGGGTGAGAGGTATCGTCGTTTGACATCTTCCTCGGAGGAATGAAACGTAGGTTTAGGTCGAGAACGGTATCTGGTATACCATACGACCGGAAAACATCATACTCCATCTCTCCGACCATGTCAAGTGCTGTTTTTAGGTCGTCCCAGCAATCCTAATTTTGGGTCGCACCAGCGTGAATCATACGGTGGTCGGTAATATTCCAGGCCGAAAAAAGCGCTTCCGGGGCAATATCCAGACTAGCACCGGCTCTTCAGGCCGGTGCGGGTTGGTCACATCGCCATGATGAGAATTGCTGTTCCGGCCCAAATAGCGTTCTTGCCGAGTCATTATACTCCAATCAGCCCTTATTCACTGAGCCGAAGAGGCGCAACTTGGTGGAGACTACCGCTTGCATCGCAGCCACAGCGCTATGCATCACCTCCAATAACTCTGGATTCTTGGCTGAAGCCAGTAAGTTTCTTAATGCACTCAGATAAGCTTGACGAACCTCCGTGTTGACATTGAATTTGCATACACCCAGTTCGATACAGCGGCGCACCATGGTCTCGGGCAATCCAGAGGCACCATGCAGGACGAGGGGGACAGCGACAGCCTTGAGGATAGCATCCAGGCGCTCAAAATCGAGGCGCGGCTCGCTCCGGTAGCGGCCATGGACATTCCCAATGCAAACGGCCAGGGCATCGATGTCCGTCTGTAAGACGAAGTCCGCTGCCTGATCCGGGTCGGTCAGGCGTGACTCGTATTCGGGGATGGTCAACCCATCTTCCGTACCGGTCAGGCGGCCCAGTTCGGCTTCGACTGTGCCGCCTCGCTCGTGGACCACCGAGGCAATGTTTCGGGTAAAGGCGACGTTCTCGGCGTAGGGCAGATGTGAGCCGTCGGCCATGACGGAGGTAAGTCCGGCATCCAGGGCCGCTTGAATGTCCCTGGCCGAAGCGCTGTGATCCAGGTGCACCGACATGGGCACTGAGGCGCCCTGGGCGGCGGCCCGACACAGGGCCACCAGGGGCAATCCGCTGGCTTTTAGGGCAGTGGGCAGGATTTGCAGCATGGCCGGACTCCGCTCGGCCTCGGCTCCCGCCACCACGGCCCAAGCACCTTCCAGGTTATAAACATTGAAAGCTCCCAACGCATAGCCGCCCTCGGAGGCGGCCTTTAGCAGTTCACTGGTTGAAACGAGCATAGATCATGGCTCCTTGGCTGGATTTCCCAGCATGTTGACGATCTTGACCAGCGATTGAGCGTCGCCGACGTTGCCTGGGAACACGATATAGTCCAGGCCCGGGTGACGGCTCTCGGACCCTAGTTTCCACACTGGCACCCCGGGCAAGATCTGCCCGAGCACCATGGCGCGTTTCACATTCAATCCCTGGGTGGCCACGTCGCTGGAAGTTATGCCCCCTTTGGCCAGTAGGTAGCGCGGCCGGGTAGAGATGGCCTGCACGATCGCGACCAGGCCCTCGGAAACCCGCCGCCCAATGAACAAGCTGCTCTCGGCATCGTCCCCGGTAATGAGCTGACGGCTGGTATAAAGCATCACGGTCTCGCCCTTGCGCAGGGCCTGATCCGCTTGCCGGGCCAGGCGCTGAATCTCCGTTTGTCGATAGTTCTCGTCCAGCAGGCCTTTAACACTGATCTCGATGCTAGTGATGCCCGCATGCAACAGCAGGCTGTTGACCTGGCTGGTGGTTCTGGGTACGTAGGAACCAACCACGATCAACCCGCCGGCCGACTGCCTCAGATCAAAATCGGCGCGTGTGAGCAATGAGCGCGACGCCAGACCGGCCCGTACTCGTACGAAGGAGGCCGCGGTGCGGTACAGGAACTTCTGCCCGTGTGCTTCAGCTTTCAGTAAGCCTTGGGTAAAGACTTCTATGTCGCGATAGCTGGCGGCGTTGACGACGCATACGCTGCTCCGCGCCAGGTCCGCTAGCCGCTCGGATACCTGCTTGGGACCACCCCGCCGAATGTCATCGATGGATATAGAGCCCACGGCCTGGGCCGGGACCCGACCACCTGTCTTCTCATCTACCCAGTGGCGCAGATTTGAAGCCCGATAGCCAAAGGCCGCGTCGCGTGCGAACTCGGTTTCACCAGCAGGGACAAGCCATCCGCCCTCTGCGACATAATGAATGTCGTTGATGGTGTAGCGGCCACCCTCCAGGAAGAAGGGAATGATCAGCCAGGTATCGAATTCCTGCCCCAGCGCTCCAGCCAACGCCTCCACTTCGCCCGGAAAATGGCCGCGCAGGGTGGAATCGCTGCGGCTGACAACGGCGAAATCCCGACCCGCCTGGCGCGCTGCTTCTACCAAGTTGCGGCCAATCTCCCCGTTCATCGCTTCTGCCTCGGCAGGGGGCAGGCTGCGCGAGTTGGTCAGCAGATAAAATGCTGGCAGGTCATTCGCCAGTTCGTCGCGTAGCGTTTCGACTGGCCATTCGGTCAGTACCGGTATGCTATGAACGGTCTGGGTGCCAGTCGGGTCGTCGTCCAGCACAACCACTTTGCGGCGGCTGGCTTTGACCTGCTGTTGGATCTCCGGTAGCAAATCTTCTGCCCATTCGCCGGGGAGACTGTCTAGCAGTTCCTGTTGGTTGATGCGCCCGTCGTCCATTACCATCCTTACCTGTCTCGCCAAATCTTAAGAGCTTCTTCCGTGTCAGGTACCGCAATCGTCCGGTGATCCAAGCCTTTGAATATCATCAACCTCCTGCCAGTTTGCGAACGTCCGCAACGGCCTGAGTCAAGGCGTCACGGTAGAAGAATAGGTCGCCGCTGTAAGAGATTACATTGAACCCTATCTTCATCCATTCCTGGGTCTGGGTCAGGTTACCTGGTTGGATGGCAGCGCCCAGAGCGTGCCTATTAGCCGCATCAACCACCTGTTTCAGTGCATCAATGAACCTGGGATGATGGAACTGGCCTGCAATGCCCAATGAGTGACTCAGGTCGAATTGGCCAACCCATAACACATCCACGCCCTCCACGCTGGCAATCCCCTCCAGGTCGTCCAGCCCTTCCTGGCTCTCAATCTGACAAATGACGCTGGTGTTTTCATTGGCATACTTCATAAACTCTTCTGGATTAACGCTCCTGAAGTCGGTATTAGCTGTGCCAATAGCTACACCTCGCTTGCCCAGCGGCGCATATTTGACAGCATCTACGATAGCACGTGCTTCAGCGGCGCTCTTGACATTGGGGACCATGATCCCCAGCGCCCCGGCGTCCATGGCCCGGGCGATGAGGTGGTATTGGATTTGAGGTACGCGCACAAAGGGGGCGACTTTGGTCAATTTGAACCAGGCCAACATGTCGGCAATATCGGCGGCGGTGAAGCCTGAGTGTTCCATATCCACCACGACAAAGTCAACGCCGGTTACTTCCAATATTTGGGCAATGCCCCGAGTGCCGAATTCCAGCACCATATGCCCAACTGGCACTTTTCCCTCAGCCATCACTTGTTTAAGGCGATTAGGTTTCACTAAGTTTACCTTTCTAAAGTCATCTAACGATGCATAGTTGGAGGCCTCCAGCCGAACAGAGATCTAGCCACCTACTGCGGCAAAACCAGACCGATCTTGGTTGGGTAGCCTCTCCTTTGAACCAATCACTCTGCCAGCGCGGTCCAGCGGGCGCGCAGAGATTTCAACTTGGCTTGGAAGCCAGGCTGTTCGATCACTTCTTTATTGACTGTGTATTTGGGTACCTCTCCTTGCAGAACCGTCAGGACATTTTGACAGGCACCTACCCCATTACCGCGATAGAGGTCATCCGTCCAGGCAATTGCGTGCGGGGCAAGAATCACGTTCTCCAACTTGGTAAGTGGGTCATCAATGGGCAATGGCTCCTGTTCGAACACGTCCAGGCCGGCCCCGGCAATGCGGTCCTCCTGCAAGGCTGCTGTCAGAGCTGCCTGGTCGACAATGGGGCCACGCGCCGCGTTCACCAGGTAGGCAGTCGGTTTCATGAGCGACAGTAGCTCAGCGTCGATCATCCCTTCCGTTTCACCATTGAGGGGGCAATTGATGGCAATGAAATCGGACTCCTTGAATAAGGTTGGCAGATCGACCAGCTCTACACCCAGTTGGGCTGCTTGTTCCTGTGTAACGTAGGGGTCGAAGGCCAGCAAGCGTCCCAGGTCGAAGGGGTGCAGTAATCTAAACATCTCGCCGCCAATGTTGCCCATGCCTACAGACCCGGCTGTTTTTCCACTCAACCCCAGGCCGGAGGCTTCCGCCTTTAAGTCCCAGCGGCCGGTGCGTACCAGTCTATCCTTAGCCGGCAGCTTCTTGGCCAGGGCCAGAAAAAACATCAGGATCGCTTCGGCCACCGGCTTCCGAACCGCATCGACGGTAATGGCCAGCAGCACGTTAGCCTCGGTGCAGGCTGGAACGTCAATCATGTCATAGCCTACCCCCCAGCGGGCTATAATGGCCAACCGGTCATCGCCGGTAAAAGTGGAAGCGGTGAAATGGGGGTGGAGAGTTATAGCCGCGTCGTAGCTGGCTATCTCGTCAGGAGCTACTACTTCTTTTCGGAAGTCAAAGAACTCATACTCAACGTAAGGCAGTGGGCCGAAGATTTCATCCAACACCGGCTCCAGTAGCCCTGCCGCTTCCGTTTTGAAATCGGCCGATACCCCGACGTGAAATGGATCGTTCATGGTGACGCCTCCACAACTTTCAAAGGGAAGAAACCCAGCCGTCCTCGATGTCGCCTGCCAGCCCGGCGTCTGGCCCGAGGCCTATTAGTTATTCAAATCTTGAACCATATATGGCCTTTCCGACCAGCCGACGGTAACGATCCAGCAGCGATCCCTTCTCCAGTTTTGTGCTCTCTGGAAGCCGCCAGTCTTTTTTGC
Organism: Anaerolineales bacterium; assembly: GCA_024643945.1. The sequence goes on along the minus strand of JAHELX010000001.1, from coordinate 25,273 downwards.
GAGCTTCGAGCACTTCGGCTGGGACCTCCAGGTCGATTTTACCTCCTGGAATGTCAATGTTGATCACATCCCCTTCTTCGACCAAAGCGATTGGTCCGCCAAGATAAGCCTCTGGTGTGACGTGGCCGATGCAAGCGCCTTGGGTGGCGCCAGAAAAGCGGCCGTCGGTGATCAAGGCTACCGATTTCCCCAGGCCCATACCGATGATGGCCGAAGTGGGCAGAAGCTGCTCTCTCATTCCAGGACCGCCCTTGGGGCCCTCGTAACGAATGACAACCACATCACCAGGCTTGATCTTGCTGCCGAAAATGGCCTCCAGAGCCGGCTCCTCCCGATCGAATACGCGGGCCGGACCCGAGTGAACCATCATCTCGGGGGCTACCGCGGCACTCTTGGCCACCGCCCCTTCGGGCGCCAGGTTCCCGTAGAGAATGGAAATTCCGCCCTTCAGGCTTATGGGCTTGTCCACCCGGTGAATGACGTCCTCATTCCGGATCTCTCGATCAGCTACATTTTCAGCAATGGTCTTTCCCGTCACGGTCAGGCAGCCAGGATGGATCAAACTGCGCTTGTTCATCTCGTTCATCAGGGCAGGGATTCCACCGGCCTCGAACATATCCTGCGCAAAATACTTGCCCGCTGGCTTCAGGAGGACGAGGTGCGGGATCCTCTGGGCGATTTCCGCGAACCGATCCATCGTCAAGTCGAAACCCACCTCGTGAGCAATCGCGGGTAGGTGCAAACAGGTGTTGGTCGAGCCGCCAATCGCCATATCCACTGCAATCGCGTTTTCAAAGGCTTCCCGAGTCATGATGTCCCGCGGAAGGATGTGGTTTGAGTGCAGTCGCATGATCAAGTGACCCGCCTTTCGCGCCAGGGCGATGCGAGCCCCAAAGGTCGCTGGCGTCAAAGCTCCGTCGGTCATGGTCATGCCCATAGCCTCGGTCAGCATATTCATGGTGTTGGCTGTGCCCATCATCGCACATGAGCCAGGACCCGGGTTGGCAGCCTGCTCCAACTCGGCCAGTTCATCCTGGCTCATCTCCCCTCGCTCAACCAGGCCCTCGGCCTCGATCAAATCGGTGTAGCAGACCCGGCTCCCCCGAAAACAACCAGCTTCCATAGGCCCGCCGCTGACGACAATGGCCGGGATGTTGAGTCGCCCGGCGGCCATGAGCATCCCCGGCGTGACCTTGTCACAGTTGGTCAAGAGCACCATGGCATCAAAGGCATGGGCAGTAATCATTAACTCGATAGAGTCTGCAATCATCTCCCGGCTGATCATAGGCATCTTCATGCCCTCGTGGCCGGTGGCAAGGCCGTCGCAAATGGCAATTGAGGGGAACTCTAGGGGCATACCCCCAGCTTCGGCGATGCCTAGCTTGATGGCCTGGCATAGCGGCTGGAGGTGTACATGGCCGGGCATCAATTCGTTGAAAGAGTTGACTACAGCCACCAGGGGCTTTCTCAGGTGATCCGCGTGCCAGCCCATGGAGTAGAACAGCGAGCGGTGGGTTGCCCGGTCGATGCCTTCGGTCATAATCGAACTGCGCAGTGGGCCGCTACGGTTCTCTCGCTCGGACATCTCTCGGTCCTCCTTCGAATGCTCAATCCAGGGGATAGAGTTGTTTAATCGCGTCCCCACCAGTGAAGCAGTGCTCGGGCGCCGGGTAGCTGCCTGATCGAACTTCTTCGGTAAAAGCGTTGAAGCCAGAAATGATATCAGGCGCCAGAACCTTATACTGCTTGACAAATTTAGGGATAAACTTCTCGAAAAGACCGAGAATATCATAGGCGTTCAGATTATGTCCGTCGACGTGAGGTCCGGCACCACAGCCAATGGTTGCTGCACCGATTGACTCAGTGATGACTTTGGCTACGCCACTAGGGATACATTCAAGGACAATAGCAAAAGCACCTGCCGCGTCTAGTGCCTTCGCGTCGACAATGAGTTGCTCGGCTTGTTCCGGTGTCCGGCCCTGGACTTTGAAGCCGCCCAAGGCCGAAGCGCTTTGGGGGGTGAGGCCGATGTGCCCCATAACGGGTATGCCGGCCTGCACGATCTTGTAGACATAGGGCGCAAAATACTCGCCCCCTTCCATCTTTACACAGTCGGCTCCGCCTTCCTTAATGACCCTCCCAGCACTGGCCAGGGCCTGCTCTGGGCTGATCTGGTAACTCATAAAAGGCATATCTCCTACGACCAGCGTATTCGGCGCGCCGCGCCTGACCGCCTTGGCGTGATAAATGACCTCATCCAAGGTGACCGGAATTGTTTGCTCTTGTCCCTGGATCACCATTCCCAGTGAATCGCCGACCAGGATCAGCTCCGCCTCTGAACGATCAACCAGCCGGGCGAATGGATAATCGTAGACGGTGATCATGGTTAGCTTCTCCCCCCGCGCCTTTTTTTCGCTGATAGAGGGAATAGGTGTCTTCTTTTTTGCAGGATTGTTCATTTCTTTTCCTTCTTAGGTCACGGCTGTTATCTCAGTCAGTTCGCTGCCGACGTCATCAGCGCTGCGAACTTATTTGACCGCACCTAGCGTCAAGCCACGCACCAGGTAACGCTGCACGACGAAACTCATCAGGAATAAGGGGAGCATGGCCATAACCGACATAGCGCCAACCTCTCCCCACATAACCATCATCTTGCCGAAGAAGTTGGCCAGGTGGACCGATAGCGTGACAGCATTAGTTCGTGTCAAGGTGACGGCGAAGAAGAATTCACTCCAACTGAATAGAAAGCAGAACACACCGGTGGCCACCAGGCCTGGTGCTACCAAGGGCATGGCAATCCGCCAAAAGGCCCCAAAGGGTGAACACCCGTCCACCAGGGCCGATTCCTCGACTTCGATGGGAATTTCCAGGAAGAAGCCGCGCATCATCCACACCGCGTACGGCAGGTTGAAGGTGAGATAGACGATGACCAGGGCTTGATAACTGTCCATCCATTTCAGGGTCTTGAAGACCAGCAAAAACGGGAAGATCACGGCCACTGGCGGCATAAAGCGCTGGGAAAGGATGAAAAAGGGCAAATTATCCCCGCCTACCTTGTAGCGAGCCAACCCATAACCCGCCAGCGAGCCAACCAGCAAGGACAGCATCGTGGCCGCGCTGGAGATGATGAGGCTGTTCTTGAGGGTCTTCAAGCCGCCCGTCTGGATCACGTGAGCAAAGGAACGGAGAGTAGGCGTTTGAGGGATCCATACCGGCGGACTGCGCAGAAACTCATCACCCGTTTTGAAGGCTGTCAACACGATCCAGATAATTGGGAAAAGGAAGAAGATCAGAGCTGACAGTGCGGCTACGTATCGAATCACCTGAAACATTACTTTGCGTCTTTTCAAATTCATAGACTTGTTCTCCTGCAACTGAGCTTATTGTACCCTAAGATTAGTCTGCATGTCACAAGGCCCGAAGTAGTTGGCCCGCGCTCGGTCCGACACGTCATGCTGACCGAGTTGCCTCAAGTGGCGCGGAACAACTTCAACAGGTAGGTAAGAATGATCACCAGAGCGATCAGCAAAACGAAAGACGCAGCCGCGCCATATCCCAGGCGGAAGAATTGGTAACCGGTCTGATAAATGTAAAATGAAATGGTTTCGGTGGAATTGCCGGGTCCACCCCCGGTGAGGGTGAAGATAAGATCAAAGGCTTTTAAGGCATCCAGGCCGCGAATGAGCAGAGCCACAATCAGGATGGGACGAATCAGGGGAATGGTTAAATGCAACAACTTATCCCAGCCCGAAGCACCGTCAATGTCAGCCGCCTCATACAGCTCTGGATCAAGCGAGGCCAGACCGGACAAAAAGACCAGGAACATAAAAGGTGTCCATTGCCATATCTCGGTTACCAGAAGGGCAAATATGGCTGTTGGGGTCTGGGCTAGCCAGGTGTAGTGAAATGGTCGGCCGATAATCCAGCCGATGACCTGATTAATCGGGCCGTATTGAGCGTCCCACAGCAAGCGCCAGGTATATCCGACCACCACTGGCATGACCATTACTGGCAGCAGTAAAGCAGCCACGATAATGCGTTTGCCCTTCATCTGTCCGGTCAGCATCTGGGCCAGGCTAAACCCAGCAACCAGTTCCATGCCAACCCCGACCACCACCACGATGGCGGTGATAAGTATCGAATGCAGAAAGCGTGAGGTGTTGAAAAGCTCGATATAGTTGCCCAGCCCGATGAATGGTCTTTCCTTCAAAGCGATTTCCCATTTGGTGAAGCTCAGACCCAGGGAATAGATGGTCGGGAAGATGGTCACCAGCAAGATGATGATAATGCAGGGTGCCACGAACAGCCAGGGAGTTATGTGCTTGCGCTCGAACCAGCCCGTTTTAAACTGTGCCTCGTCGACTGCAGGTGACAGTTCCATGCCGTGCTCCATTACTCTACCTCCTCTCAACACCAGCCATTGGGAAATGCTCCCCGCGGACGAATTTCTCGCCCGCGGGGAGCACGGTAGATGCCGACTACCTATGGAATCTCAACCTTTGGCCCCGTTCTGTTCCACGGCCCCTGCAACCACAGCTCATAGTTCTTCTTCTGCTCCTCGACACCTAACCGCTGAGTGATATCGCTCCATCGCTTGGCGGCGGCATCCATGGCCTCCTTCGGGTCAGTTCCGGCAAAGGCGGAGGTGCAGGCATTGTCGACAGCCTCGGCGTACTCGCGGGCGCCTGGAATACCCAGCTCAAACTGGCCTTCCAGGGCCGCCTCCCTCAGCGTGTCCAGGTAGTCACCCGCTGTAGGCCACTGCGCGCGGTACAATGGTGAGTCAAAGTGCGACAGGCGGAAGGGGTCACGCAGGGCAAAGGGCAACATCACGCGTTGCAAGCTGATTTGCGGACTGTTCATCCACTGAATGAACAGATAGGCGGCTTCTTTGTTCTGGCTATCCGTCGAGACCCCCAAGTTGAAACCACCGGCCAGGGTTGAGCGGCCGCCCGGCGTAGGCGCATACCCCACCTTGCCAACCACCTTGCTGGCAGGAACCCAGCTCAATTGCTCGGTGGTAGCACCGTAGCCGGCAGACCAGCGGCCGATGGGTGGCCAGGTAATAGCCATAGCCAGCTTACCGTCCATCCAGGCACTGAGTATTTCTACAAAGCCCCATTTCTCAACGCCAGGTGGCATCCACTTGTTTTGGTTGACTATTTGTTGCAGTGTTTCCACCCCGATATCGCTATTGACGCCGGGCTCCATGGTGTCTGGATTGAAGAACTGGCCACCGTTGCCGCTGAAGGCACCGTAATACCAGGAGTACACCTGGCCCTCCAGGCGTTGGATAGCTCCACCGTAAAGGTCGGGCGCATATTTATCGGTGAAGAAGCTTCCGATGTCCTCGAATTGTTGCCAGGTCTGAGGTGGCGCTAGCTCATAGCCGTACTTGGCCTGGAATGCTGACTGATTGTCGGAGTCCTCAAACAGATCCTTGCGGTAGTAGAGAATGAAGACATCTCCGTCGTCGGGTAGCCCGTACCAGGTGTCGCCCAGCCGGCCGTAGCCCTCTGCGCTGTAAACGGGCAAGAAGTCCTCCAGGTCCGCTTTGTTCATATACTTGTCAATGTAGGGATTGAGGGGCTCGGCTACGCCAGTGTTGACGTAGTCAATCAGCCACAGCGGGGAGAAGGTGATCACGTCGTAGGAACCGCCACCGGTAAGGTGATCCTGAAGTTGATTGGAGTAAATGTCGTTGTAGGCCAACTCGACCACGTTGATCTTGATGCCGGTTAGCTCTTCCCACTTGGGGCCCATCAGCAGTGGGTCCTGAGCCTGCAAGCCGGCTTCCCAGACGACATTGAGCGTGGTGCCGGCGTACTGCTTGGCCTCTTCAACCGCCCGGTCTGCCGAATTGAAAGCCCCAGCCTCGGCCGTTACCTCCTTCTGGACCTCAACAGTTACTACTTTCTCGACTTCTTGGGTCACCACCTTCTCAACTTCTTTAGTGACGACCTTCTCGACTTCTTGGGTCACCACTTTTTCAATGACCTGGGGTGTGGGAGTCGCACCACATTGGGCCGCCAATCCCATGAGCAGGAGGCCGACGATCAACAGCATGCCGAACATTTTCATGTTTTTGGTACTCATTGGAGTTTCTCCTCCATCTTCGGATAAGGGTTGAACAGCTTCGTCCTTTTGGGCTGGCTAATTCATTCTTTCTATCCGATAGTTCCCTCCTTTCCTGGAATTTACGATCGCACTACTTCCCGATTGCCGACCTGCGGTCTGTTCGTACAAGGGGGGCGTTGTAGGTGGAACAAGGGGCGCAGAACGACTCGACTTCACCACGTAATAGCCTGGAGTCGTAGCGGGCCCATGATGATTGTCTTTGTGGGCTGCTTCTTGTGGAACGATCGGACGTTGATCGGGTAAGCGCATAACTGACTGGAATATGTTGACGTGAAAGGGCCTTGAAAGACTGACTTATCTAAACGAGAACGTGTTTTTCATACCCTTGGTCAAAAGGAGGCAATTACAATGAGAGGTATGATGGCATACCATAATACCAATATATATTATTTTCGGGACGATGTCAAGACATATTTACGTCCCTTTTCCTCAGCATTGTGCCTCTTAGTGCCCTTTCACAAAACTGATCTTGACTTTTTTCGGCTAGCAATAGGCCTGGAAAGTCTAGGTCTGTTGCGTGAAAGGATATTAGGCCTGAATTGTGGTCTCACAGGTATTTCTGAAGGAATGCAATGGTTTGCTGGGCAGCCGTGTCCGCATCGGGTAGGGGAAGCAACTCGGCTGAGACGTAACCCTGGTAGTCCATATCCTTCAGCGTGGCAAAAATACTGTCAAAATCCAGGTGGCCGCTCCCGGGATAGCGACGGTTAGAGTCAGCAATGTGCACATGCCACAGCCGGTCCCCTGTCGTGCGCAGTCCCTCTTCAATCGAGGCGTCTTCGATGTTCATATGGAACAGGTCCAACATCAGCCCAAAGTTATCGCAACCCAGGTCTTCGACCAGGCGTATACCGTCGGCCGCGCTAAAGACAAAGTCCGTTTCGTAGCGATTTATCGGCTCCATAGTGACTCTGACGGCCCGATCGGCGGCATAGTTGATGACCTTTCGCAAACGATCAACCGCAATCGCCCAAGGGTCCGACACCTCGCCTAAGAATTTCAACTGGCCACGTAGCCGCCCGATGTTCACCATAGCTCCCAGGTAGGCTGCCAGGTTGATCACCGAGCGGGTGCGCTCTTCCGCCCGACGGTACAAGGCGTCGTCGGCAGTGACCAGGCATAGGCCGTCGGCACCGAAGAGCTCACCTGTCACCACTTGCGGCACCTCAAGGCCGGCATCGTCCAGGATGGCCTTGACACTTGGCCAATCCAAGCCGGCCGGGTCGCGCACCATCAACTCAATGCCTGCGTAGCCCAGTTTGGCTGCTTTGGCTGCTTTCTCTTCAAAAGTGCCACTGAGCAAGGCCAACGGCCCGTAGGGTACGTCCGGCCCAGAAATGACGAGGCCTGCTTTCATTGGACGCCTCCCTGTGTTTCAGACAACACGCGCCTTACTTGCTCCAGAGCCAGATGCGGGCTCGAAAGAAGGGGCACTTTACGCTCGTCTTTCGGGATCACCTCCAGCACTCGGGCCATAGACGCTTGGGCCAAGACTACCACGTCCACCCTGTCTGCCAGCTCAAGCGTGGCCTCTTTGACCATACGATCGTGTTTGGCGCCATCGCCGGCCAGCAGCGCGGGCAGCGCTCCATCCACCAACACCGTTTCGATCTGAATTGGCTTGCCGGCGATCTCAGCCTGGGCATCCAGCAGCTGGCGGGTAGGCTTCAGGGTCGAGGCGGCTGTGGCCACCACACCGATCTTGGCCCCTGTCTCCACCGCCCGGGCAATCATGGTCTCGTCGATTTTGAGCACCGGGATGTGTGCCTTGGGGCGGACGTCGTCTACATTAGGGGAAATGCTCGAGCAGGTGACCAGGGCGATGTCTGCTCCAACCTTTTCAGCCAAGGCCACATGGCTGGCCAGGCGGGCCGAAACCTCGGCAGTCACCTGTTCGCCCCGGCGTTCGTACTCAAGTAGCGGCTCGTCCACGATGTGCATCAGTTGCACGCCGGGCAACATGTCAGCCGCCAGTTTCTTGAATACATCTGCCAACGATGCTATGGTGTGGATCAGAATCAATAGATCATTTTCCATTCTTCTCCTCCAGTCTTTCAACGCCCCGGTCAGCACACCAGGGACCAACCAACTGCCGCATGTGTGCGATCGTAGCCACGGCCGCCGCATCCGGATCGGGTCGAGGCAATAGTTCAGCCGAAAGGTAGCCCTGGTAACCAATCTCGCGCAAGGTGCCTACAATGCCGGTAAAGTCGATGTGTCCCTGACCGGGCGGCAGCCGGTTGCTGTCTCCCAGGTGCACGTGCCACAACCGGTCGGCCGCCATGGCCTGTCGGAAGCAGTCGTACAGCGAGATCTCTTCGATGTTTGCATGGTAGGTGTCCAGCAGCAAGCCAAGGTGGCTGTGGCCCACTTCATCAATCAGGGCCAGTCCCTCTTCCGCGGTTTGCACGATATCTGTCTCATAGCGATTGAGGGGTTCCAGGGCCAAACGCACGCCCTGCTGAGCTCCCTTTTCGGCCGCCGCACCCAGAATATCGACGAGTATGCTGCGCGCTTGATGGCCGCCAACCCAGGCCATTCGTCCCCGGAAGCCACCGATGGTAACGATCGGCGCCTCCAGTTCCTCCGCAAAGTTGATCAGCGCGTGCAGCCGCGCTGCCGCCTGCTGGCTGACTTCCGGGCTGGAAGCCAGCAATGACAGTTTATGCGTCATATAAATCGCCCCGCTGGCGACGGCAGCTATTTCCATGCCTGTTTTTGACACCTGGGCTCTGATTTCCTGGGCGCTCAGTTTCTCCGGGCGTACTACCATCAATTCTATCCCATCATAGCCTAGTCGAGCTGCTTTTTGTAATCGATCGGGAAAGGTGCCCGACAAGAGTGCCACAGGTATGGGAACTTCGACTTCCGGAGTTGGGGTTGCCAGCGACAGTTTCATAGCTAGTCGGCTTATCTATCCCTTTTTGGCCGCCATGGCCTGCCGAGCGGCGGTCACAATGTCTGTCACAGACATGCCATAGCGATCCAGCATTGGGAGGTAAGGACCTGTCTCAGCAAAGCGATCGGCAATGCCTACCCGCTTGACCGGCACCGGATAATTGTCGGTAACCGCCTCGGCTACCGCAGCTCCCAGCCCGCCGACGATGCTGTGCTCTTCGGCCGTCACCAGCGCACCTGTCTCGCGGGCTGCCTGTACCACGCCACCGACGTCGAGCGGCTTGACGGTATGCACTTCCAGCACCCGCGCATCGATGCCCTGCTCGGCCAGCTCGCTCGCCGCTTCCAGGCAGCGACTCACCATGATGCCTGTGCCAATCAGTGTCACGTCGTTGCCGGAGCGCAGGGTGATGGCCTCCCCAATCCTGGGGCTGTAGCTCTCGTCGAATATGACCGGAACCTCGTTGCGATTCAGACGGAAGAAGACAGGACCAGGCCACTCGGCCACCTGGGGCAACAGCTTGCCTAAAGCCACCGGGTCGCCGGGAATAACCACTGTCATATTGGGCAGGCTGCGCATGATGGCGACGTCGGTGATTGAATGATGGGTGGGGCCGTCGAAAGAGTCGGACAGGCCGGCGTAGGCGCCCATCAACTTGACGTTCGCCTCGCCGTAACATAGATGCGTGCGCACCATTTCCAGGGCGCGCGTAGCAAAGAGAAAGGCAAAGGTGTTCGCGAAAGGGATCTTACCGGCGTAGGCCAGGCCCACCGCCACGTCGACCAGGGACTGTTCGGCGATGCCTACGTTGAAGAAGCGGTCGGGAAATGCCTCTTCGAACATGTAGCTATGATCCGAGTTGGACACATCTGCGCTCAGGACCACTACGTCGGGGTTGGCTTTGCCCAGTTCGACCAGGGTTTTTCCATAGGCGATGCGCATCGAGACTAGGTCTGCCATCGGTTGAGTCCCTCCTCCAGTTCAGCCAGAGCCTGTTCGTACTGTTCCTGGTTGGGTGGCGCACCGTGCCAGCGATGGTCATACTCAAACAGGCTGGCTCCTTTGCCCTTGGTGGTGCGGGCGATGATGACACTGGGTTGGGCGTGTACCTCGTCGGCGCGATCCAGGGCTTCTAGAATCTCCCGCACGTTGTGCCCGTGGATCTCTTGCACGTGCCAGCCAAAGGCGCGCCACTTGTCGGCGATAGGCAGGGTTGGCATGACGTCGGCAGTGGCTCCCGTCTGTTGAACGCCGTTGTAATCCAGAATCGCCGCCAGGTTGCCCAGCCGGTATTTGGCGGCTGCCATGGCTCCTTCCCAAATCACGCCAGCGTTGATCTCTCCGTCGCCCAGCACCACGTACACCCGGGCCTTGGACGCCCGGGCTGAAGGTGCGCTGAAGGACGAGGGCTTGGGCACGCCCATTTTTAACGAAAGCGCCATGCCCACGCCAATGGCCACCCCGTGTCCCAACGGGCCGGCGCAGATCTCCACCCCCGGTGTTTTCACCCGGTCTGGATGGCCTTGCAGCCGGCTGTCCATCTGGCGGAAGGTCTTCAGCTCATCGACGGGAAAGAAGCCGCGATGGGCCAGGGCCGTATACAGCATAGCGCAGGCGTGGCCTTTGGAGAACAGCAGACGGTCGCGTTCCGGCCAATCTGGGCGCTCCGGGTCGACCCGCATGTGGTGGAAGTACAACGAAGCCAGGATCTCGGCCGCCGAAAAGGCACCGCCGATGTGACCCGTTTGGGCCGGGTAGATCATGTTCAGCACCTGGATCCGGAACTGCTGCGCCTTGATTGAGATGTCTCGGATCAGTTCTTCTGAGTGATAGTGCATATCAATGCCTCTTCTTATCGGTGATTACGTTCTTGATCCGATCCAGCTCCCCTGTTTTGGCGGCTTGCAATACCGGCCCCATGTACTCGTCCACGATCTCTGCTGTGAGGGGTACTGGCATGTTCTCCAGCTTCATCCTGAGCTGCGGGTTCTTGGCCGCCGTCAGCGCACGCTCGATGTGCGCATCTCCGAAGCCCGAGACCTCGCCCAGCGTGGCCGGGAAACCGATCTTCCTTTCAAAAGCGATCATTGTCTCAGCCACGGTCACCCCTAACTCACGCCCGCTCAGTTCCTCGATTTTGGCATCGGTGTAGCCCGCTTCTTTGAAGATTGCTCCAACCAGCTTCAGCGGTTTCTCGATGGCCGGGGCGAAGAAAACGGTGTAGTATGGGTTCATAATGGCACAGGCCCGCCCATGGCTGAGGACGTCCACCAACGAGAAGCTGGTCAGGTGCCCGCCGTTGGTGCCGCCTAGCATGATGGCATAACCGCCCAGGTCGGTGGCCAGGCCCAGCGCCTCGCGGCCTTTGGCATCATGGGGATGCTCCATCACCCGCGGCAGGTACTGCACCACCAGCCCGATGCTCTCACGAGCTACTTCTTCCATGTGATCGTAATAAGGCTTGCCGACGGCGCCATACAGTACCTCCAGGGAATGGGCCACGCCATCCAGCGCCCCGTCGGCCGTCAGGGAGCGAGGCGCCCCAAAGGTCACGGCGTAATCGAAGACCGGCTGGGCCGGTACGATGGCCTCGTCGACGATCAGCTTCTTCTGGCTCGTCTCGACGTCGGTGATGTTGGAGTACTTGGTCAGGTGGGCGCCGGAGCTGGCCGCGGTTTGGATGGCGACGTGGGGCGTCAGTTCTTGGCCCGTCTGGTCCAGAGTCCTGGTTACCAGCCCGGTGCCGAAATAGGCCTCGATATCACCGCCCAGCGTGCGCAGCACCTCGGCCGCTTTGGTGGCGTCGATGGTGCTGCCGCCGCCGAAACTGACGATAACGTTAGGCTTGAGGTCGGTCAACCGCCGGGTGATGCGCGCCAGGTCTTCACGGGGGGCATTCGGTCTGGCTCCCCCAATCTCTCCCAGCAGCTCCACGCTAGCCGCGGCCAGCGACTCTTTGATGGTGTTGGCGAAGTCATCGGAACCGGGGAAGGTGTCGCGCACCAGCGCCGCCCTATCTCCCAGCTTGGCGGTCACGCCCCCTACCTGGGACAGCACATTCACTCCATGGAGATATGCGTCTCCCTTGAACTCGCGCAGTAGTGCTTGTGCCTGGTCGAAGTTTGCCATGCTTATGCCTCCGTGATACATTCGTTGGTTCTCCTCAGGCTGTATCCGATCAATCGGGCGATACCAGGATTTTGACATTGTCTTCTTTGTGCTTAATGAGGTCGTCAAAGCCACTCAGAATATCATCCAGACCTATCTTTCCGGTGATCAGCGGCTCCCCATCGAACTTGCCTTCCGCCATGGTTTGAATGGCTTCGTCAAAGACGCCATAGCCGCCCATACTGCCCATCACAGTCTTCTCACCATAAACCAGGTCGGTATAATCCAGCGGGGCCGGATGCTCGAAAACCCCCATGACCACCACTCGCCCTTTACGGCGGGCGATCCGCCCGGCCAGGATGCCGGTAGCATCAATGCCGGAGCACTCGACTACCACATCGGCGCCGGCTCCGTTGGTGAGATCACGTATAGCTTCCACCGGGTTCTGCTTTACCGGGTCAACCACGGCCGTTGCTCCACACTGGCGGGCCAGTTCCTGGCGCCTGGCGGCGGGCTCAAAGGCGATCACACGCTCAGCTCCCTGGATGCGCGCTGACTGCAGTGCCATCAGGCCAATCGGCCCAGTGCCCACGATGGCCACTGTCTCTCCCGGCTTCAACTCAGCTTGCTTGACCGCGCGATAGGTGGCGGCAAAGGGCTCCACCAGGGAACCCACCTCATAAGACACCTCAGGCGGCAAATTGTAGCACATGTAGTCGTACACGTTTACGTATTGTGAGAAACCACCGCTGTGCCAGGAGACGCCCAGAAAGGCAATATTGGTGCACAAGCCCATCAGGCCTGACTTACACCACTCGCATTCCTGGCATCCAATAATCGGGCACAGGGCCACCCGGTCGCCCACTCTTACCCGGGTCACGCTTGGCCCGACTTCGACTACCTCTCCCGACATTTCGTGGCCGAGGATGATGGGTGCCTGGGCGCCTGTCAGCGGATGGGGCTGGTTGGCAGGTATGTAAAGCGGCCCTGCCAGGTACTCGTGCAAGTCAGTCCCGCATAGTCCACACCAGGCCACCTGTACTTTTACCTGCCCCTCCGGTGGTGACGGAGGTTCGGGTACCTCTTTCACGCGAACGTCGCGCTGGCCATGCCATACTGCTGCTTTCATTTTTTATTCACTCCTTTCATCCGCGCTGATTGACAAGCCCACACTATGCCGCGTAATCCATGGTGCGATATACGGCATCAATCACGTCTTGATCGTCTGGCAGGATCTCCCGCTCTAAGATAGGACTAAAGGGAATCGGGGAGTCCTTGGCGCCAACCCGCTCGATGGGGGCTGCCAGGTAATCCAGCGCACGATAGGCCACTTGTGAGGCGATCTCAGCTCCAACCCCACCAGTTACACAGGCTTCATGGGCTATCACCAGCCTGCCGGTCTTCCTCGTCGAGGCTGTGATAGTTTCTATATCAAGGGGCACCAGCGTGCGCGGGTCGATCACCTCCAGGGAAAGTCCTTCCTGTGCCAGTTTATCTGCTGCCTTGAGGGCGAAATCGACCATGTCGGATAAGGCCACTACGGTCACATCCGTCCCGGCGCGGACGATGTTGGCCTGGCCCCAAGGAACGACGTAGGGCTCTTCTGGAACTTCTCCTTTGGTGTTGTACAGCATCTTGTTTTCAAAAATGAGGGTGGGGTTGGGATCGCGAACCGCCGTTTTTAGCAATCCTTTGGCGTCGTACGGGTTCGAGGGCAGTGCGATTTTGAGGCCGGGGATGTGCATAAACCAGGCCTCCAGGCACTGGCTGTGCTGGGCTGCCGCCGAGCGCCGTCCCCCCATGGCCGTCCGTATGGTCAGCGGCAGCGAGATTTTGCCGCCAAACATATAGCGCATTTTGGCCGCCTGGTTGACCACCTGATCCAGGGCCACGGCAAAGAAGTCACTGTACATGATTTCGGCAATCGGCTTCAGGCCGGTGGCGGCTGCTCCCACAGCGGCGCCCAGAATGGCTGATTCCGAAAGCGGGGTATTGCGGATCCGCTTCGGCCCGAATTCTTCCAGCAGTCCCAAGGAAACTTTGAAAGTGCCGCCGAACTCGGCGATGTCCTCGCCCAACATGAACACCCGCTCGTCGTTGTGCAGCTCTTCCCGGAGAGCCTGTTTGATCGCTTCTCGGTAAGTCATCTCAGCCATTGTACGTCTCCACCGGGAGGGGAGTGAATATATCAGAACGCGCTTCGGTCGGATCGGGCAAGGGGCTCTCCTCGGCAAAGATGACCGCCTGTTCAAGTTCTTCCTCAATCCGTGCTTCGATCTCCTCAATTTGGACCAGGGATATCCCGCGCTTCAGCAAGGCTTCCCGCCAGCGCTCGACAGGTTCTTTCTTCTCCCAGGCTTCCACTTCTTCGCGGCTGCGATAGATCTGGGGGTCTCCCTCGTAATGCCCGCGCAGGCGATAGGTTTTGGCCTCGATGAGGCTGGGTCCGCCCCCGGATCGGGCGCGGGCCACCGCCTCTTGGGCGACCAGGTAGACGGCGCCCACATCGTTGCCGTCCACCGCGGCTGCGGGCATATCGTACGCCTTGGCTCGGGCGGCGATATCCTCGATTTTCTGATGCTGGTGGCGTGGCGTGGATTCGGCGTAGCCGTTGTTCTCACACACGAAGATGGAAGGCAGGCTCCACACCGAGGCCATATTCAATGCCTCGTGGAATACGCCGGTGTTGGAGGCTCCATCGCCGAAGAAGGCCACGGCGACTTGGTCGGTGCCCAGATACTGGGCCGTCAAGGCTGCCCCATTGATAATGGCAATGCCGGCCCCTACGATGGCATTGGCGCCCAGCATGCCCAACTCCGGCTCGGCGATATGCATCGAGCCTCCTTTACCCTTGCAATAGCCGGTTCGCTTGCCGAATAATTCGGCCATCATCAAGTCCAGGCGGCCGCCTTTGGCGATCAAATGCCCGTGGCCTCGGTGGGTACTGATGATCCTATCGCCAGGGCGCAGAGCAGCACACACACCAGCCGCCACCGCCTCTTCCCCGACGTAAGTGTGCAGGAAGCCGGGAATCTTGCCCCTGGCGAACAACTCGACCACGGCTAATTCAAATTTTCTGATTCGCTGCATCGTCTCATAAAGTTGCAGTGCTACATCTTCCGGAATCTTTTCATCTGGCATAAGTGGATAATTCCCTTTCTAAAAATAACGTGACTACTCAGCCTACCCTCCCACAGGTTGCATCAGGTGGGCATTCCGCGTCTGAATTGTCGAGTCTAACAACGGTTTCTGCTTCGGCGTTTGCCTAAACCTGCCCCGTGGGGGGGCTTCGCTCCGGGAGGATGAGCAGTTACAAAATAACTTCATTACGCTCGGGCGTCCTTCAATCACGCAGTCGCTCTAATTCGTCGATCACGTCGGCCAGGCCAAGTTCTCGTAGCTGTTCCGGCTGTGGCCACCCTGACTCGAGGTCCCATCCGCGAGTTGAGTAGTACTCATCCAGCAATTGGGAAAAGCCGGCTTCGTCAATGAGAGTGCCATCGGCGCGACACGGTAATTTGAAATGAGGCGCCATTCCCTCTTCTAACTTTCGTCCCCGCCCGGCTCGGGCTAGCATGGCCCGCTCTAACGTAAAAGCGCGTTCAGCGACCTTAGTCATTGTCGCCCGGCTCATTTCCACACCCGTGACCGCGGCAAACAATCGAAGATCAAGGTCCAGATCGCCGCTAATGTCCTCCGCATTCCGCCATTCTTCCAGGCTGGACATCGGACGCACCAGTTGAGGGAAGGCAAAGTCGCACAAGGGCAGTGAGTCGATAAGCATATGCTGATGCTGGCTCCAAATCGCCACTGGCGCCTTGTTCTCGAAAGTAGGGTCGAAGGCGTCGGCATAACCCCACACTTTTTCTGATAGCCCATGGAACTGGCGGCGCGCCAGCTCTCGGTCGGCCAGCATAAACTCAGCATGCAGTAGGGAGCTTTGGTGAGCGCCAATGGTCGGATCACGGCTCTCGCTGATATGCATCATGGCCGAGATCACCCAAAACGGCAGCGGTTCTTCGTCCCAGAAACGCCCCTCTCGATGGGCTGGGAAGCCAAAGTCGAATTCTAACCTGCGCCCCAGTTCTATGAGTTCATCCGGTAATTCACCTTCCAACTCATCCATAGCTCGCAGCATGTCTTCTGCGAAGATGTCACCCAGCCCTTCCCGGTTGGCCAGCTGATTCATAAACGCATCGAACCAAACCACATCATCAGGCTGAATGGGGAATCCCCTGATCTGGTGAATGCCTAACTCGTTGGCGCGGATGAACCATGGTTGCATCACCACCCGGAACCATACATCCAGGCCCAGGCTGTTGCAGCGCTCGTGCAAGGATACCTCTTCGCACTTCCCAAAGTTTTTGCCCGGGGGGATCTCCACGCCACCGCCCGAGTATTTGGTGTGCTTCATGTAGTCGTCGCTGACCCAAACCGTGATGCCGAAACATTGGCCCGGTATACGGCGACCGTCCACGGTGTGGGCGTAGCTGCTAACAGTGCAGTTGAACGTGCAGGCTTGACTGCAGATTGGCCGCTGCTTCTTGATGAATTCTTCGTCGCCCAGGATGCCTACGGCCGGCGATACTTTGAAGGTTCCCTGCCCAAGCACCTCGTGCAGCAATGCGTCCGGCCTGGCGACTCGGACTCCCCCTGTGCCTCTCACGGCGATGGCCTTTAGATTCTTACTGCCCCACACCGCGCCGAAACCGCTGTGCCCGGCCGCATTGTCTTCAGCATGTTGAACCGTAGCAAAACGAACCAGGTTCTCACCAGCCGGCCCGATGGTCAATATCTGGGCCTGTAGCCCCACACGCTCCTTGAGCGTCAATTGCGTCGTGCGGGCGTTCAGACCCCACAAATCGGAGGCATCCACCAGACGAGCGTCGTCGTCTTGAATCTGAAGGTAAACGGAGGATTGCGATTTGCCGTGAATGACAACGGCATCAAAGCCCGCGTACTTAAGTTCCGGCCCAAACCAGCCGCCCAATGTGGAATGCGTGTACCACGGCTTGGGATAAACGCGGGGTGAGAGACTGGTCATTACAGTACGACCGCTCGTCGGCGCCAGGGTGCCGGTCAGTGGTCCGGTAGCGATGATAATTCGGTTTTCAGGATCGTAGGCATCAACACCCGGCTTAATCTCGTCCCACGCAATCCGGCTGGCCAGCGCCCTTCCCCCGATATAATCGTAGGCATACGCCAGTGTGTCTCGGACTGTAATTTCCTCTGTGCTAAGATCCACATCGAGGATCTTGCCCATCCATCCGAAAGGCACCTTACACCTCCACCTTGACTGGCTGCACATCTGCGAGCGCCAACGCGCCTACCGGGCAGACTTCAACGCACAGAGGGCCTTCCTGACGGCCGGCGCAAAAATCACACTTAATATAGCGGTCGAGGATATCATTGTAGAAAATAGCGTTATGGGGGCAACTGGATGCGCATACGTCACAGCGGATGCAGTCTTCATCTACAATCGCCACGACCCCCCGCTCGTCGATCACCATTGCCTCTGTCGGACATGCCACGATGCACTCGGGCGACTCACAGTGCTGGCACAGCAGAATGTGAAACGCATACCTGGCCATGTCTTTGATGATCATCACCCGCGCCAGGCCCGGGTTACACTCGCCCTCGTGATAGAGTGAGCAAGCCAATACACAAGCCTGACAATCACGGCACAGCTCGGACTGGATGATAATTTTCTTGCTATTTGTAATTCGCATGCCTCTTATTACTCTCTTACTTTGGGAGCCTCAGTCAAATGTAATCACCTGATTTCGCTCGGCCGACTCATATGCGGCATATACCAGGCGCATCGTCTTCAGATTGTCTTCGCCACTGGTTTGTGGTGGATGTCCGGTCTTAAGCGCTCTCAAGAAATCGTGGTGGATGGGGACCATACTGGCGTGAGCAATGTTATAGTCTGGGTCACACCATTCGTAGCGGGGCGGCGGATAGCGGCGGGCGTGGGTTCCCTCGTCGGTCGTGACGCGAATCCAATAGTCGGGAGCCAACTCAAGGGTGCCTTGCTTACCCTCAACATAGACAAATGTCTCCGGAAAGTGCCCCCACTCAGTCTTGGTGGAATAGCTCATCTCGCAGGTGCAGACCATGTCACCGATCTTGAGTATGACCGATGCTGCATCTTCTCCGACAATGTCGTCCCGGATCTGGAAATGCTGGCAATAGAGGCTTTGGGGCTCCCCGAAAAAGAAGCGAGCCAGGTCGAGCAGGTGGCTGCCCATGTCGGTCAAGGCGAAGCGCTCCAACGTCTTTAAGATGGGCTGGTTCTCCCACACGAAATCCTCCAAACCGTGCACGAACTGTATGCGTGCGCGTACTGGCTGACCGATGTGGCCCTCGCCCAGCAACCCTTTGAGGGCTCGTAGCGGAGTTTGATAGCGGAAGTTCTCGTGGACAAAGAAAGAGATGCCGGCTTTACGTGTGACCTCGACCATTTTTTGAGCTGTCTCGTAATCGGGAGCCATTGGCTTTTGGCAGATCACTGGAACTTTGTATTTGGCAGCTAAGTAAACCAGGGGAGCGTGTGCTGGAACTTCCGTGATGATATCTACGAAACCCAGATCCTCTTGCTGCAGCAACTCCTCTGGATCCCCATATACCCTCGGCACGTTGAATTTTTCGGCGATTTTCTCTGCTTTGGATACGGTGCGATTGTACACGGCGACCAGTTCCACGCCACCCACTTCTAACCAGGCCGGAATCTGGTAGTTAGACCAGAAACCGGTTCCCATTACGGCAAATTTTAAATCCACCATCGCCGTCCTCCTGGGCTAACCTACGCGACTGTCCCCTTGTCCTATCGTGACACCATTGACCTCGATCTAACTAAGCCAACTGTCCTGCTCCTGCCAAGGATACTATGCTGGCTCTTCTGGGAGTTAACCTCCTAGGTGCCAAGGTAACCCATCGGTGCCAACGCAAAAGACTTCCATTACACCACTTTAGCTTTCAGCGGCTCTTCATTTTGTGATTCCGCCATCAAAAGCTCTTCCTGGATCCTGCGGGCGTGCTCAAGGTGTTCTTCCATGGCCTGGCGAGCGCCGTCTGGGTCTTGGGCAGCTACCCGGTCCAAAATCTTCTCGTGATCGGGCATAACTTGCTCACGTAGGCCAGGGTACCGGGTTACCATAAGGCGCACCTCTCGCATCAAATCCCGAATTGAATCCAACAGGATGATCAGGAGCGGGTTATAAGTCGTCCTGGCAAGTCCCTGGTGAAACTCCGAATCTTTGGCTGCAAATGCTTCTGGAACATTCTTGACCTCGTCCATCTCAACCAAGACTTGTCTCAATGCCATGATATCCTCTTCGGTTGCTTGCAGGGCAGCCAAGGCGGCGATTTCTACTTCAAGAATACTACGAACCTGGTGGAGGTGATCCACCGAAATGCCCCCCTCCTGTGTCTGCATTAAGAGACTGAGCGGTTCGACAATCTGATCTCGGGTTACCTGGCGAACGATGGTACCCACCCCCGGCCTGGTTTCCAGCAAGCCCTTGGCCACCAAGATGCGAACGGCTTCTCGTATCACCGTGCGACTGACACCCAACTCTTCGGCCAACTCTCGCTCCGGCGGCAATCTCATGCCCGGTTCCAGGTGGCCATTCACGATCACACGTTGAACTTCGTCGACTACCCGATCAACCAATCCGCCTTTGGTACCTACATTACGAAACAGACTCTTATCCTCCATATGATCTCCTACAAACTCACGCTGCTACCTGGGAAAATGAACCTGGCAGTTTTTCAACAACTGCCAGGTCTGATAATTTACACCTGCGCTGTCTGCCCTCCATCCACGGCCAGGACAGCTCCTGTGACGAAGGAAGCCTCGTCGGAGGCCAGGAACAAGGCGGCGTACGCCAGTTCCTCCGGCCGCCCTAAACGCTTCATGGGGAAAGTCGCGGCGAAGTCGGCCAGCTCTTCGGGCGACATGTTCTCTCTCAACATAGGCGTGTCGGTGGGGCCGGGCGCAATGGCATTGACGCGTATATGATCCTTGGCATGGTCGACGGCCATGGCCTTGGTCAACAGTGTTACCCCTCCTTTGGAGGTCACGTAAGCAGCAATATTGGCGGCCACATCGTGCGCCCCGGTTGAGGAAGAGGTATTGATAATGGAGCCGCCACCCCGCTCGATCATGTGAGGAATCACTGCCTTACTGCACAAGAACACACCATTTAGATTGATGGATATCAAGCGGGTCCAGTCTTTCTGGTCGGTGTCCAGGATAGTACCGAACAGAAGTATACCTGCATTGTTGAAAAGAATATCAATCCCCCCATAGGCTTCCAGTGCTGTCTGAACCATATTTCGTACTTGTTCCGCATCGGAAACATCTACCTTAACAAAGATGGCTTCGCCGCCCGAGTCCTGGATGGCCTGAACGGTGTTTTCCCCTGCTTCAGCATTGTAATCAGCCACCACGACTTTGGCCCCTTCTCGGGCGAACAGCTGTGCTGCAGCTCGCCCAATTCCAGAGCCACCACCGGTGATAATTGCGACTTTGCCTTCAAGTCTCATGGCAGTTCTCCTTATAGAAGGAAATAGGGTTTTTCAATGCGTTCTTTGATTTCGGCCAGCAACTTGGCCCCTTGAAGGCCATCCATGCTACGATGGTCTACTGACAGGGTCATGCTCATCATAGGGCGGAGTGCAATCGAATCGTCAGGCATGCCCACAGGTGTTTTGACCACTCGGCCTACGGCCAGGATAGCGCTCTCGGGGGGCTTGACGATGGCGTTGAAGCGGTCAATTCCATACATACCCAGGTTTGAGATGGTAAACGTGCCACCCGACAGATCCTCGCTGCTGAAGCGCATATTTTGGGCCTTTTCCTGGAAGGTCTTGAGCTCCTGGGTGACCTGAACCAGAGATTTCTGATCGGCTTTTTTGATGATCGGCACTACCAGCCCATCATCAGTCCCCACGGCTACACCCACATTGATTTGTGAGTACAACTTAACTCGCCCGTCCTCAAAGGATGCGTTGGCCCGGGGATAGCTCTTCAAGGCGGCCGCCGCGATCTTCACCAGAATGGCAGTGACTGACAGGCGTTCACCGGTTTCTGCCATAATCCGCTGCATCAGTGCCTCGCGCAGCCAGAGCACGTTGCTCATGTCGACGTTGACTGTGAGGGCAAACTGGGGCGCGGTCTGTACGCTTTCCAGCATACGCTGTCCCGTCATGCGTTGGATCGGCGACAATTCCAGCCACTCCACTTCCTCCGCAGGCGGTTGGGCTGATGGGATGGCCATCTTGGTTTCGACGGGCCGAGCGCGCTGCGCCTCGGCAAAGGCTCGAACATCTTCCTCTTTGATCCTGCCGCCAGGGCCAGTTCCCTTGACCTGGGTAATGTCTACGCCCAATTCGCGGGCCACCCGGCGCGCCACAGGGGAAGCCCGAACGGCACCAGGGGGCTCGGCTCCCTGGTCGCCTTCGGCAGATGGTGCCTGGATTGGGTTTGCCTCCGTCTGGCTTGCGGCAAGGGCACGAACATCTTCCTCTTTGATCCTGCCGCCAGGACCGGTTCCTTGCACCTGGGACAGGTCGACGCCCAGTTCCTTGGCTATACGGCGGGCTACTGGAGACACTCGGACAGGGCCGGGTTCTACTTTGGCGGGCTCCGGGCTGGGTGGGGTAGCTGTTGAGGGTACTGCTTCTTTGACTCCCTCAGCCTCGGGTCCGAGGGGAGGTAATGTCGGTACCTCTTCGTCTGGCTCGGCGATGAAGGCGAAGGTCTCTCCGACGGGGACGACGGCGCCATCTTCAACTCCCTTCTGGATACCCTTCAAGATCCCAGAGGCTGGCGCCTCCAAATCGGCCACTACCTTGTCGGTCATGACCTCCATAATGACCTGACCCTGTTCTACTTGGTCCCCTTCTTTGACCAACCAGCGAATGATTTCGCCAGCCTCCATATGATCCGACATTTTCGGCATAAAAACCTCAACCGCCATCGATTTCCTCCAATGAGTTGATTACACAGCCAATGGATAAGTACCGTACTTACGAGTTGCCTCAGCCATAGCCATGATGTTCTCGGGGGGCACATCGGGTTGGATGTTATGCACGGCTCCCACCACGTAGCCACCGCCGGGTGCCAGGTCACGGATGCGCCGTCGCACTTCGGATTCCACATCTCCGATCGCACCATGGGGCAGCACGTGCTGTGTGTCAATGCCGCCCCAAAACACGACCTTGTCGCCAAACCTGGCCTTCAACGCGGCCGTATCGTCCATGGCTGAAACCTGGACCGGGTTAATAATATCCACACCAATGTCCACCAGATCGTCAATCAAGTCGACGACGTTGCCACAACTGTGGTAGAAGATCTTGGCCTCGGTCTTGGACTTGATGAAGTCAAAATATCGTTTGTAGATGGGTTTTAGCAGGGTCCGATAGGTCTGGGGTGACATCAGCGGGCCTTTTTGAGTGGCCAAATCGTCCGCTGTGCGGAACACGTGGATATAAGGTCCTACCACATCGAGAAACTGGCCTGTGGCCGCCATATTGATCTCCAACAGCTTTGACATCAGTGCCGAGACGAATCCTGGGTTCAGCACCAGATCCATCAGCATTTGCTCCAGGCCTCGCAGCATATACCCCAGTTCCCAGAAGCTCTTGAATCCACCATCGGCTATGATGGCATAGTCCGTCTCCTCGTACAGCGCCTTGGCTTCTTCGACCAGTCCGGCGGTGTGACCGGGGTCCAGCGGGTCCGGCCAGGAGTACATCTCCAGATCTTCGACAGTCGCCTTTGCCAGCGGGTTGCGGGCTAGCTCCCAATAGTAGCAGCCATCCCCGTACCAGGCTTGCCTCCAGGTAATTCCCCATATGTCGGTGAAAGTTCCTGGCTCCGCAGGCGGTGGTGTCCAGTTTGCTGGCGACTTAATCCCTAGCGGGCGGCAGTCGCTGCCCAGTCGTTGCATCACGCTCTCGTCTAGCCGGGCAACACGGAAAATCTTGTTCATTTCCCCGGTCTGGCCCGACATTCCCAGATACTGCTTGAGCTTCTCGTACCCTTCCACCACGATGCCTGTACTGGACCCGCCGCCGATATCCAGCGGAACTCGATCCGGTTCCTGGTGATTGATGGCAGCCAACACCCGTTCTCTCGACGTCATCTCAGACATTGAGCTCTCCTTACCGCAACGTTTGTTCTGGACTGTATCCGCCGCAGGGATTGGATGGCAGAGCTGGCGGCCGTGTCGGGGTCTGGCCAGGGTAGTATTTCCAGGGAGACATAGCCGGCATAACTGATTTCGTTCAAGACGTCAACAATCTGTTCAAAGTCAAGATGGGCGCTACCTGGCCACTTTCGGTTGTTGTCAGCAAAGTGAACCAACCAGCACAATTCACCTGCCTCTCGAAAGCTCTCGCAGATGTCGACGTCTTCAATGTTCATGTGGTAGACGTCGAGCATGAGGCCAAAATTGGGCCGATCGACGCGCCTGACCATGGCTATGCCGTCTTGGCTGGTATGGATGTAGCTGGCCTGGTGTACGTTGATCGGCTCCAGAACCAGCCGCACGCCGGCTGATAAGGCATAGTCCGCCAGTTCTTGAAAAGCCTCCGCCATACGCTCCAGCGTACCAGTCGAGTCTCCGGCTAAACCTGGCCCTCGTGAACGGCCGATGTTGATCAGTGTACCTTTCCCAAAATGGGTGGCAGCGAAATCAACAAAGGATTTCAAGCGGGCCATGGCCTGGCGCCATATCTGGGGATCCGGGTCAACCAGGCCAAGCCCGTCTTCGCCGTATACGTGACCGGTGCACAGCCCTACTAGTTCAAGACGGTTCTCCTCCAGCCAGGTTCGTATCTTGGTGCCGTCCAGTTGGGTGGGGTCTTTGGTCATCAACTCGACACCGTCATACCCCAGTCTAGCCAGCTTGCGGAACGCCGCAGGAAGATCACCACTATACACGGCCAGGGTACCTTGTTTCAGGTCCGGCGCACCAATCATCGCGGCGATTTTGATCACCTGTCTACTCCTGTGCGGAGACCCTTATGGCCTTCAAGACCCTAAGGGTCTTGGCTTGCTTACCAGGCCATAACCCGCCGAATGGCATCGACGATGTCGTTGGTGTCTGGCCACTGGCCATGTTCGATGCTATCGGCGAAGGGCACCGGTGAATTACGCCCGGTGACACGCACGATGGGGGCGCGCAGATAATCGAAGGCTTGTTCCATGACCACCATACCCCACTCGCCGGTCGGTCCGTACGAGCGGCATGCCTCGGCTACCACCACCGCCCGGCCCGTCTTGCGGACTGATGCGCCGATGGTTTCTTCATCCAAGGGGCTGATGGTGCGTACGTCGACTACTTCGACACTGATGCCCTCGTCGGCCAACATCCTGGCTGCCATCATGCCGTGCCAGACCATGTAACCGGAGGCGACCACGGTGACGTCCGTCCCCACGCGTTTAATGTCACACTTGCTGAGAGGCAGGACGTAGTCTGCCTCGGGTACCAGGCCACGGGACGAATACAGGAACTTGTGCTCCAGGAAAATAACCGGGTTGTCGTCGCGAATGGCGGCTTTCAGGAGACCCTTGGCGTCGTAGGGCGTGGAAGGGTGGACGACCTTCAGGCCAGGGATGTGGGCATACCACACTTCCAGACTCTGTGAGTGCTGCGCGGCCGTGCTCTTGCCGGCCCCGCCACCCTGTGGCATGCGGACCACCATAGGCACTTTGCACTGTCCGCCGGTCATCAGGCGCAGTTTAGCTGCCTGGTTGCAGACCTGGTCCATGGCCAGGCCGGAGAAGTCAATAAACATAATCTCGGCTACCGGGCGCATACCGACCAATGCTGCGCCGGCCGCTGTACCGGCGATCGTGTTTTCAGAGATGGGAGTGTTTCGTACTCGCTGCGGACCAAATTGATCGAATAGGGTGCGCGTCACGCCAAAAGCACCACCGTGCTTACCAATGTCCTCGCCCAGCAGAAACACGCTTTCGTCACGTAGCATCTCTTCGCGCAGCGCCTCGCGGATCGCCTCCTGGTAGGACAATTCCTTAGCCGGTACACCCTCGGGTACCTGGATAATTAAGTCGGCCGGCATAGCCGCCGCAACTACTCCCAAAGATGTTGCGTC
>JAHELX010000727.1 GCA_024643945.1 Anaerolineales bacterium | reverse complement strand
TGTGGACGGCCTGGATACGGCCGACGGGGTCGCCGTGAGCCCGGAGGGGGGCCACGTCTACGTGACAGGTTACGACGACAACGCCCTGGCGGTCTTCCGCCGGTTTGCCGTCTATCTGCCTGTGGTGCTGCGGAATTATTCATAGGCCGGATTCTCACAATTGGGTAAGTAAACCTTAATAGTAGGAGGCTGGGATGACTACTATTACCATAGCTCTCCCGGACGAGCGTTTGTCTCAATTGCAAGAGATAGCCGACAAATTTGGCGTCACGCCTGAAGACTTGGTGCGGGTCAGCATCGAAGAACTGCTCAGCCGCCCTGAAGACGCATTCAAGCAAGCAGCAAGCTATGTACTGAAAAAGAACGTGGAACTGTATCGGCGTCTTGCCTAAGCGGCCGGAGTAGAAAGTGAAGTGAGGGCAGGTGAGGTCAGTTATTGGCGGGTTGACACGAGGGGTGAAAGACGGAAACGGCTACCAACGAGGACATTGCATGCGAGACTGTTGCGGAGTATACTTGAAGTTGTAGATTTGATATAAAGATGAGGGACTTCGATGACCGGATTAGAAGCACTGCAATCTGTCCAATACGTCAGCGTCAAAGGCGAGCGGTTTGCCGTCGTCAACATTGAGGATTGGGAAGCCCTGCTTGAATGGCTGGAGACGTTGGAAGACGTAGAGATAGCCAGGGAAGCGTACGCCGAGCTGAAAGCCTTGGGGGGCGATCGAGAGCAAGCCGGGTGGTTACGCTGGGATGAGGTAAAAGAGGAGTTGGAGTGAGCCGCTACACGGTGTACGTCATCCCCCGCGCCTGGCAGGAGATGCAGGACTTGCCGGGTAACGTGCGCCAACGGGTCAGCATCTGAGGAAGTGCTCAGCCGCCCTGAAGACACATTCAAGCAATCTGTAGACTGGGTGTTTTTTCAAAAACACTGAATTCGCGCTAAAATTATAGCCTAAGGTAGAAGTAGGTTTATGGAGCGTACTCCTATGAAAGTTTACCAGTTCACAGTAGTCATAGAATCAGATGAGGATGCATTTCACGCCTACGTTCCCGTGCTGCCCGGTTGTCATACGTTTGGCGCCACGGTCGAGGAAGCGCAGGCCAACATCAAGGAGGCCATAGCCCTGCACATTGAAAGTATGTTGGAAGACGACGAACCCCTTCCTGTTGAACGCGAACCTCTGTTCATCACGCGCCTATCTATACCAGTCGCGGCATGAGCCCCAAACTTCCTCGCGCCACCTGCGAACAACTGATTCGTGCCTTAAGACTTAAGACGCGCTGGTTTTGAGGAACAACGACAGCGCGGCAGCCACTTGCACTTACGTAGAGAATCTGACGGCAAGCGTATCACGGTTCCTATGCACAAAGGTGTCACAATTCCCACAGGTACTTTGCGGGCTATTCTGCGCGATGCAAATATCAGCATTGACGAGTTCTATGAACTGCTGAAGAAACGCGGCTGAATAGCCCATGACCCAGAACAAATTTTCTGGCACCAGGTAAACAAATGGATGGTCTTAGCGAAGATGAGCGCCCGCAGTCTCGAACGAGTATGAACGTCGTCATTTAAAGCTACCGAGGGCCGACAGTGTCATTCTCGCAACGGCGCAAAGGTACAACGCTATGTTGTGGACGCAGGACTCGGATTTCAGTGGTATTGAAGGTGTCCATTACCTCCTTGCTTTTGAGATCACCCGCTTCGGTAAGGCGCTGCTCGACGCCGTTGCCATAGCCAGCGGCTGATACCAACTGCCTGAAGTGCCGGGAACTCATTCGGTGAAAGGGGACCAACACTTTGATGACACCCCACCTGGACCGTAGCACCGAGAACATGGAGACGGCATTGATCGGATTCCTGGATGCCTATCCTACGTTTCAAACCACTCAACACATAGATGCACTGCGGGCCGGCGAATACAGCCGCCTGGATAACCAGCGGCACATCTATCTCGATTACACCGGCGGGAGCCTGTATGCGGACAGTCAACTGCACGAGCACACGGCTCTGCTGCGCCAAAACATCTTTGGCAACCCGCACTCTTCCAACCCCAGCTCGCTGGCCACGACGCGCCTGGTGGAACAGGCACGGCACTCCGTGCTTGAATTCTTCAACGCACCCCCGGAGGAATACGCTGTGATCTTTACAGCCAACGCCACCGGAGCCCTCAAACTGGTGGGGGAGGCATATCCCTTTGGCGCTGGCGATCAATACCTGTTGACCTTCGACAATCACAATTCTGTGAATGGCATCCGGGAGTTTGCCCGGGCCAGAGGGGCACACATCACCTATGTCCCCCTGGTGTTACCCGATATGCGAGTGGATGAGGCGCAGTTGGCCAGTTACCTTGACCAGGCACGTCCCGGTGCTCACAACCTGTTCGCCTACCCGGCGCAGTCCAACTTCTCGGGCGTGCAACATCCGCTCGAATGGATCGAGCAGGCCCGGGTCAAGGGCTGGGATGTGTTGCTGGATGCTGCCGCGTTCGTCCCCACCAATCGCCTGGATCTGAGCCGGTGGCAGCCAGACTTTGTAACCATCTCCTTTTACAAGATGTTTGGCTATCCGACTGGGGTAGGCTGCCTGTTGGCGCGCAGGAACTCCCTGGCCAAGCTGCAACGTCCGTGGTTCGCCGGTGGCACGATCACCGTCGCCTCGGTACAAGGTGACAAGTACTACCTGGCCCCGGGTGAGGCTGCATTCGAAGATGGCACCCTCAACTACCTCTCTCTGCCTGCCGTAGAAATTGGCTTGAAGCACATTGCCACGCTGGAGATAGAGACCATTCACGAAAGGCTGCGTTGTCTGACCGGCTGGCTACTGGACAACCTGCTGGCTTTGCGCCACAGCAATGGCGCAGCGTTGATACGCCTTTACGGTCCGCTGGACACCCACCTGCGCGGCAGTACGGTGACGGTCAACTTCTACGATCCTGACGGGCAGTATTTCGACCACCGGCTGGTCGAGGCAGAGGCCAATAAGGCCAACATCTCGCTGCGCACCGGTTGCTTCTGCAACCCTGGTGGCGGCGAAATTGCCCTGGGTCTCTCGCAGACCGAGCTGGTGGCCTGTTTTAGCCAGTCTCAACAGCGACTGACCCTGGATGATTTCCGGCTGTGCATCGACGGCAAAAGCTCCGGTGCGGTGCGTATCTCGCTTGGCCTGGTGAGTAACTTTGCCGATGTATACTGCCTCGTGCAATTTGCGCGAGGCTTCATAGACAAGACGGCCTCTTGACATCCCTTGGCGTAGACAGGACAGGCTCGTTACCCTACACCATGTCATCCCGAGGAGCCAGGTGCCCCACTACGGAGGTGGGAAGTTTTCTTCCGCATGCGTTTGGGCTCTACGACGTGCACGGTGACGTGTGGGAGTGGTGTGCACATGCCTGGCATGACGAGCAGGCT
>JAHELX010000726.1 GCA_024643945.1 Anaerolineales bacterium | reverse complement strand
GACCTGGCCGGTCGTCGTCTCTTCCTGCATCCCGTGCAGGCCGAGTCGGCCGACCCGGTGGTGACCACCGCCAGCTACGACAAGGCCAGCGGCACCTTCACGGTGCCAGCCCGCACCACGGCGGTGTTTATGCAGTTGGAGCCGCAGCCGGTCGAGGTCACCTTTAACGTGACCGTGCCCGAGGTCAGCCCGGGGACGATCTACCTCGCCGGCGACTTCCCAGAGCCGTTCCCAGGCTGGGATCCCGCGGGTATCGAGCTGAGCCCCACCGATACAGCCAACGTCTGGTCGACCACGTTAACCCTGCTCGAGTATACCGAAGTCCCATATAAGTACACGCGCGGCAGTTGGGAGACTGTCGAGAAAGAGGCTGACGGCAACACCGAGGTCTCCGACCGGATCCTGGTCGTCGACTACGGTGAGGACGGCACCCAGACCGTCGAGGATGCCGTGGCCAACTGGCGTGACCCGATCGTGGTGGCGGTCAGCCCCGTGGACGGCGCCGTCGACGTGCTTTGGGATACGACCATCGCTGCCACCTGGAACCAGGAGATGCATGACGCTGTAGAGTTCGACGTGACTGGCCCGGCCGGCGTGGTGTCAGGAACGGTTACTTACGACCCTGGCTCGCTGACCACGGTGTTCACGCCGGATGAGCTACTCCTGCCTGGCGCCGTATATAGCGCCACACTGGCCGGCCAGGTAGACGTGGCTGGCGAAGACCAACAGGTGCCCGCCGAGTGGAGCTTTGAGACGATCACTGTCGAGGGGCGGATCGAACTACTTATCGGCGAGGTGGAGGAATTGGTGGCTTCCGGGTCACTGAATCCGGGGCAGGGCAATTCCCTTATCGTCAAGCTGGAAGGAGCGCTCCAGAAGCTGGAACAGGGGCAGCCGCGACCGGCTGTCAACCAGCTTGGCGCCTTTATCAATGAGGTCGAATCACTGATCGACGAGGGCGTACTCACGCCAGAAGAAGGCCAAAGCCTGATTGATGCTGCCAATGTGATAATTTACCAGATCAATCGCTAGTGTGATTGTAGTACTCAATGAAAGCCAAGACTTTGGCGATCAGATGCTCGACGGAGGTGAAGTTACCGCGTTTAAGCAGTTTGCGTACCAAGATACTAAACCAAATCTCGATCTGGTTCATCCAGGAAGCGTGCTTGGGCGTATAGTGAAAGACGATCCGCAGGACTATCAGTTTGTGCGGTGCGATGGATCACTCAGGAAAGCAGCCCGAGTTTCCATAGACTTCAAGATACCGCGTTTGCCCTTGACACCTAAATCGATGCTGAGATCCGACTCCTCAGCTACATAGCGCACCAAAGACTCCGATTGATGTACTAGCCGTTCTCTTTCTCCATATGACAACGCTCGCACTTAGATACAGGGGAGCAACCCTGCGAGCCAGCTAAATTAAGTTAGCAGTCCAAATCATTTCACCGGTTCCCGCAGCCTGCCCGGCGCCGTTGAGTGTGGAGGGCAGGTCTGTGTGAGGATTGATGGCAACTGTAACTGTCCAGGAAAGGGGGTGGTGAAACGGAATACGCCAAACCCAATTGGTTGCTTGTGTCACGGTCACTTGACCAAGATCATCTTGCAAAGAATCTGGAGGGAGTAAACCATGAAACGCACGATTTCTATTGTCTTGCTGATCGCCGTGCTGGCCAGCCTGGCGATCACGCCGGCCTTGGCTATGCCGGGGCCCCTTGGCGTAGCCAGCCAAGAAATAAACCCGGCCGCTGGCGGGGATGACGCTCCCCCACAAAAACCGGACAACCTGCCTGACCCGCTGACCACCCGGCAATTGGAGCTCAAAGAGAAAGCACTCGATGCCAAACTCAACGGTAAGGCCTATGGCAGGACCCACGAAGTGGCGCGTGGCCAGTACGTCGAGCTTGCGCGTGAGGGCGAGGGCGTGCTCTGGACCGTGCTGGGCGAGTTCTCAGATCTCTCCCACAACCTCATCCCCCAGCCGGATCCCAGTGTCAACAACCGCACCATCTGGGTCCCGGATTTCAACCGGGACTATTATATGAACATGCTCTTCAACGACGCGCCCGGCGCCAACTCGATGCGCAATTTCTACATCGAGCAGTCCTCTAACCGCTATACGGTGCACGGCGATGTGACCGACTGGATACCAGTCCCTGGTGACCACACCGTTTATGACGACAATCCCGATTCGAACGTCTGGTTCTTCCTGGAAGACATAGTCAACGGCTGGTATGCTGCCCAGATCGCGGCCGGCCAGACCCCTACCCAGATCAACGACTACCTGAGCCAGTTCGACGTCTGGGATCGCTATGACTATGACGGCGACGGCAACTTCGATGAGCCCGATGGCTATATCGACACCTTCCAAGCGGTGCATTCCGGCGAGGGCGAGGAGGACGGCGGCGGACCCCTGGGTTCCGAGGCCATCTGGAGCCATAGCTGGTACGCTCGCTATCAATTGATGGGGACAGACGGCCCGCCCTTCAATCTGCTCGGCGGCATCCAGGTGGGTAATAGCGATTACTGGGTCGGCAAGTACACCATCCAGCCTGAGAACGGCAGCGTGGGTGTGTTCTCCCACGAATACGGCCATGATATGGGCCTGCCGGACC
Source organism: Anaerolineales bacterium (assembly GCA_024643945.1). The sequence continues at coordinate 799 of JAHELX010000726.1, read as the reverse complement.
TCTACGACTACTACGGGGAGAACGGCACCGGTTTCTGGACCCTCATGTCTTCAGGGTCGAATACCGGTTATCCCGACACCATCCGTTCGCACCCGACTCATATGGGTGCCTGGGAAAAGTTCCAACTCGGCTGGCTGAACTATGAGGTGGCCAGGGCCGGGCAGAAGTCCGAGCACAAGCTTGGCCCGATGGAGTACAACACCAAGCAGGCCCAGGGCCTGTTCGTGATCCTGCCGCAGAAGCTCGTGACCGTGCACATCGCTGATCCTTACGCGGGCAGCTACTTTTATTTCAGCGGCTCTGCGAACAACTTACGCAACCAGATGACCAAGGCATTCACTCTCCCGGCAGGCGCCACACTGGCTGCCAAGGTCAACTACGGCATCGAAGTAGATTACGACTACGCTAACGTGATTGCCTCGACTGACGGCGGCGCCACGTGGCAGACGGTGCCCACGAACCTGTCGAGCTCGAGCGTAGAGCCTAACGGCATCGACGGGTTCTCCTATGGCTGGGTGGATCTCACCGCCGATCTCTCCCAGTACACCGGTAACGTGATGCTGGGCTTCCGGTATACGAGCGATGCTGGCGTCAACTTCGACGGGTTCATGATCGATGACATCCAGATCACCGGCTATGAGCTCGATGGAGCCGAGACGGACGCCGGGTGGACGTACACGCCCGCTGGCGGATTCCGAGTAACGACCGGCACTGAGGAAAAGCTCTACAATCAGTACTACGTGGCCGAGTACCGCACCTACAAGGGCTATGACCTGGGCCTCAAGCTCGGCCCGTACTA
>JAHELX010000725.1 GCA_024643945.1 Anaerolineales bacterium | reverse complement strand
AACGAGTTCTACCAGAACCCGGTGCTCAAGCCCAGCCCCTGGGGGCCGCCGGAGATGGGCTGGTGGCTGGCGGCCGGCGGCATGGAGTGGGGATTGCCTGTGGAGGAGCACGGCTACGAGTGGGGCATACCTTGGCGATACGCGATCAGCGATTTAGCCGATGGCGTAAGGGTGACTGTCTGGGATACCGACGCCGACGATCGATTGCGAGCTATGATCGCCATCACCTTACTCGACGGCCAGGCCTTGTTTCACATATCACCCAGCATCGAAAATCCCACAGATCACCCCATCGACTATAAGTTCTGGCTGAATGCCATGCTCGCCCCCGGTCCGGCTAACGCACCCAGTGCAGACCTGCGTTTCATCATGCCCACCGACCGGGTGACGGTCCACTCCAGCGGCGATCCACGGCTCCCCGATGCCTGGAGCGGGATGAGTTGGCCTGTTTACAACGGCGTGGATTGGAGCCGGCTGGGCAACTGGCGGCAGTGGTTCGGCTTTTTCCAGCGGCCGCAGGCTGCCGGCGACTTCCAGGCTGTTTACGATGAGGGCTACGACGAAGGCATGGTGCGCGCCTACAACAGCGGCGTGGCGCGGGGGGCTAAATTCTTTGGCTTCGGCTGGGGCGAGGATGCCCTGCCGCCCGACCTGTACACGGATGGCGATTCTTCCTACGTGGAGATGCACGGCGGCCTGGCCCCCACCTTCGCCGAGACGTACCGGCTGGCGGCCGGCGAGCGCGTTACCTGGAACGAGCAGTGGTACCCGGTGGCGGGGCTGGGCGGGTTGACCTGGGCCAATGCCCACCTGGCCCTGTATCTCGAGTCCAGGCCCGGCGACACCCGTCTGCACGTCGTCACCTCCAGCCCCCGACCCAAGGTGCGGGTCTTGCTGCTGCGCCGGGATAATAGCACGTTGCTATATGACGAAACTGTGGCTCAGGTGGTGCCTGGCCAGCCGTATCATTCGCCCTGGATCAGCACGCCTGATCTCTCCTCATCGGACCTGGCAGTTCTGGTTTACAGCGGCGAGATGCTGCTAGGCGCCTACCAGTATGAGGGCGAACTCCCATTCCCTACGCCGACCGCGACCGTGACGCCCGGCCCTACCCCTACCACACCCCCCGCCTGGCAGGGACGCATTCTGCGCCAGATGCCAATCGGTGGCTGGGGCAGCGTGGTGCGCGTCTGGGTACGCGGGCAGTACGGGCTGCCGGTGACCATCCGCTCGCTGGACGGAAGTTGGAGTACCGTCAACGTCGTCGGCAGCAAGCCGGAGTATGGCCCCGATGCGCTGGAATTCGCGCCCCTGGGACCGGGCCCCTACGTCGTGGAGCCGCAGGGCCTGGGCGTCCAGGTCATGGTGAACCTGGAACCGGGAACGCTGGCCGAGATCCTGTTTGAGCGGAGCGCGCCACCCAGTGCAACGCCCACCGTCACGCCGCCTCCTACGCCCAGCGGCACGCCGCCACCCACTGGCACACCCACGCCAACCTCGACTCCCAGCCCTTCACCGACGGTCGCACCGCCCGCTGGTTGGGTTGGGCGGGAACTGAACTCCATTCCGATTGGCGGCTGGGGCAGCGTGGTGCGCGTCTGGGTACGTGGGCAGTACGGGCTGCCGGTCACCATTGCAGCCGCAAACAATGGCTGGAGCACCGTTAACCTTGTCGGCAGCAAACCCGAGTATGGCCCCGACGCGCTGGAATTCGCACCCCTGGGTTCAGGGCGTTACATCATTACCCCTCAAGGGCTGGGGGTGAGTGTTTCGATTGATCTGCCACCCGGCCGCATCGCCCAGGTGCTTTTTGAACAGAGTGGGCCGGGCACGCTGTTACCCACGCCAACTCCCACGCCGACACTAACACCTACGCCGCTACCCGGCGCGTGGCGCGTTCGCATCCCGACCAACACTACGATCCCCGGCGCCTGGTTTGGCGTGGTCCGGGTCAGTGTGCAGGGACAGATAGGTACGTTGGTGCGCATCTCGTCAGCGGATGGGAGTTGGAGCACCACCAATCGCACCGGCACCAAGCCGGAATACGGTCCCACCTTCTTGGAATTCGCGCCGCTGGGGGCTGGGACTTACGTCATCAGGGCGGAAGGTGTTCCTGTCAGTGCCAGCCTCGAATTAGGGCAGGGAGGCCTGGCAGTCGTTCTGTTTGAGCGGTAGAGAGTTATCGAATAACCGCCACGGCCTCGATCTCGACGCGGGCGCCCAGCGGCAAGGCGGCGGCTTGAACCGCCGAGCGAGCAGGGGGGGCGTCGGGGAAAAATTCGGCGTAGACGCCGTTCATCAATTTAAACTCGCCGATATCGGCCAGAAAGACAGTGGTCTTGACCACATTGACCAGGGCGGTGCCGGCCGCTTCCAGGACGGCGCTTAGGTTAGTCAGCGCCTGTCGGGTTTGTGCTTCGATGCCTCCTTCGACCATCTGGCCGGTAGCCGGGTCGAGAGGGATCTGCCCGGCGGTGAAGACGAAGTCGCCCACGCGCACGGCCTGGGAATAGGGGCCAACGGCGGCCGGGGCTTTGTCGGTGGCGATGATTTCTCGATTCATCAGCTATCTCCTGAACTCCAGTTGATTGGAAATTGGGATTTGATGCTTTACATTATACCATAGCCTATCAGACTGTGCCCAGGGGTGCGTTCAGATTTCGGAGCGAACCCTCCCGGAGCAAAGCCCCCCCACGGGGCAGGTTTTGACTGAATACCCTGTCAACCATGATTTGGTAGGCAAGGGCAATCGCCATGGGCGTCAAATGAATCAATCAATTTAGCTTTGACAGGGCACGAACAAGCTGCGATTTTTAGTGCCATAGGCTTGGCAGCCCAGGGGCCTGGCACGGGAGGGTGTGTCGCCCCCAAAAATGAACGCACCCGTGCTCAGGAGAGGAGTTGGATTGTGCCAGGAAGCGAATTGCATGAGAAGTACGCTCCCATTATGCGCTTCTCGCGTGAAGAACGTTTCTTCCCTATGTCGGTAAATGATTTCTTAAAGTATTCGGCCCTTTACGTCAAAGGCCAGGAGACGCCGCTGGTCTCTAGAGGAAAAGTCAGGCCAGACGATCTGGTCATGCAACCTAGTTCGCCGGAGACGTTCTTGCGTTCGGTGGCGACCGGGCCCTTCCACGGAGTGGAGGTGGCGAGCAAATGGGGGGTGGGGGCCACGCGCCTGATCTACCAGTGGTCTCAGAATCCGGTCGTCACCTGGACTGAGGAGTGGGCGCGCAGTGCCTACGACTGGTTCAGCCAGAAGACTAAGGCAGCAACCCGCCTCTTTTGGTGGAATAAATTGCTGTTGCCCAAGACCTACGCCGACAAAAGAAGGGGAGTTCGAGAAGAGCTGCCCCGTTTCGATCTTCCACCAGAGGTAAGAGAATCCGCCATCGAAGGCTACCAGGCCAGCCAGGGCCG